>CBDUBX010000004.1:0-35120 GCA_965365495.1 uncultured Burkholderiales bacterium | reverse complement strand
CCCTTGTCGGCGACCGAGTCGATGACGCTCTGCGCCGAGCGGAACACCTCGCCCGACTTGTCCTTGTCGCCGCCGGCGATCGCCTTGTGGACGTTCTTGACGACGGTGCGAAAGTGCGACCGCAGCGACGTGTTGGCAGCGTTCAGTCGCACGTCCTGACGCGCGCGCTTGCGTCCCGACGCGAGGCGGACGGTTTTCTTCTTGGCTTTGGACGAAGTGGCCATGTTCGGTGCGCTGGAATGAGGCGGGCGACGGGAAGGGGCGGCGCCGCAGGCAAAGACCGTCGAGTATACAGCCGCCGACTTCGGACGGCTGGGTCACGGGGCGTCGCCGCCTAGAATCCGCGCCGCCCGGCGCCGCCATCCCTTGTCATCGGTCTGCAGGGCGGCCGCTGCGCCCGCCCATCGCCGTGAACCTCCTCAAGGCCGCCTCGACGGTATCGCTGTTGACGCTGGCGTCGCGCGTCACCGGGCTCGTCCGCGAGCAGGTCATCGCCGCGTCGTTCGGCGCCGGTGCCGCGACCGACGCGTTCAACGTCGCGTTCCGAATTCCGAACCTGTTCCGGCGGCTGTTCGCCGAAGGCGCGTTTTCGCAGGCCTTCGTGCCGCTGCTCGCCGCGACGCGCACCCGCGACGGCGACGACGCGACGCGCGACCTGCTGGACGCGGTGGCAACGGTGTTGACCGCGGTGCTGGTCGTCGTCTGCGTGGCCGGCGTGGTCGCCGCGCCGCTGCTCGTCTGGGCGATCGGCGCCGGGCTCGAACGCTTCGACACCGCGGTCGTGATGACGCGCTGGATGTTCCCGTACATCGGCTTCATGTCGCTCGTCGCGCTGGCCGCCGGCGTGCTGAACACGTGGAAGCGCTTCGCGGTGCCGGCGCTGACGCCGGTGCTGCTGAACCTGAGCGTGATCGCCGCGGCGGTGTGGGGCGCGCCGCGGCTGCAAGGGGCCGGCATCGACCCGGTGCTGGCGCTCGCCGGCGGTGTCGTCGTCGGCGGTGTGCTGCAGCTGGCGGTGCAGTGGCCGGCGCTGGCCGCGGCCGGTTGCCGGCCGCGCATCGGCGCGACACCGGCGGCGTTGCGCCGCGCATGGCGCCATGCCGGCGTGCGCCACGTGCTGCGCAAGATGGCGCCGGCGATGCTCGGCGTGTCGGTGGCGCAGGTGTCGCTGCTGATCAATACCCAGATCGCGACCCATGTCGCGGTCGGCGCGGTGTCGTGGCTGACCTTCGCCGACCGGCTGATGGAGTTCCCGACCGCGTTGCTCGGCGTTGCGCTCGGCGTCGTGCTGCTGCCGCAGCTGTCGGCCGCGCAAGGGCGCGACGACGCCGCCGCGTACTCGGGCATGCTCGATTGGGGGCTGCGACTGGTGCTGCTGGCCGCGCTGCCGTGCGCGCTGGCGCTGCTGGTGTTCGCCGAGCCGCTGGTCGCGGTGCTTTACCACTACGGTCGATTCGACGCCACCGACGTCGCGATGACGGTGCGCGCGCTGCAGGGCTACGGCGTCGGGCTGCTCGGCCTCGTCGCGGTCAAGGTGCTGGCGCCGGCGTTCTATGCCCGCCACGACATCGCCACGCCGGTCAGGATCGCCGTCGCTGTGCTCGTCGCGACGCAGGCGATGAACGCGCTGCTCGTGCCGTGGCTCGGCCACGCCGGTCTGGCGCTGGCGATCGGTCTCGGCGCGCTCGGCAACGCTGCGCTGCTGCTCGCCGGCCTGCTGCGGCGCGGCGTGTACGCGCCGCGGCCCGGCTGGCGGCGGTTCGCGTTGCAGGTCGTCTTCGCCAACGCGGCCGTCGGTGCGACGCTTGTCGCCGCTGCGCGCGGCGTCGACTGGCTCGGGCTGCAAGCGCAATGGGGCACGCGCGCCGGCGCGATGGCCGCAGTGCTCGGCGGCGTGGCGCTGCTGTACTTCGCGGTGCTCGCGCTCGTCGGCATTCGCCCGCGCGACTTCGTCCCCAGCGCTTGACGGGGCCGTCGCGCTGCGCGAACCGTCGCCACATGAGGCCGCGAAGGCCGCGGCTACACTCGGTTTTCATGCCCGGATCGCTGCATTTCGAGGCCCCCACGGCGCTGGACTACTTCGCCACGCTGGTCGCCGATGACGCCGGACTGCCGTTGTTCGAAGCCGCCGTCGCGCTGGCCCAGGACGAAGACCCGCGGCTCGACGTCCAGGCCGTGCTGGCGCGGGTCGACGCGCTCGGGGCGCAGCTGCAGCGCCGCCTGCCCGACGCCGCGACGCCGCTGGTTCGGCTGCGTTCGCTGAACCGGTTCTTCTTCGACGAGCTCGGTTTTGGCGGCAACGTCAACGACTACTACGACCGTCGCAACAGCCTGATCCCGGCGGTGCTTGAATCGCGGCGCGGCATCCCGATCACGCTGGCGGTGCTGTACCTCGAGCTCGCCGCACACGCGGGACTGAACGCGCAAGGCGTGTCGTTCCCGGGCCACTTCCTCGTCAAGGTGCGGATGCCGCGCGGCGAGGCGGTGATCGACCCGTTCAGCGGCGCGTCGCTGTCGCGCGACGACCTCGAAGAGCGTCTCGAACCGTTCCGCCGGCGCCACGGCAACAGCGGCGATGCGCTGCCGCTGGCGCTGTTCCTGCAAGCGGCGCGGCCGCGCGAGATCGTCGCGCGGATGCTGCGCAACCTGAAGGAGATCGACACCGCGGCGCGCGACTGGCCGCGGCTGGCGGCCGTGCTGCAGCGCCTCGTCATCGTGCTGCCGCAGGCGTGGGAAGAGCGGCGCGACCGCGCGCTGGTGCTGGCCGAGCTCGGCAGCCACGCGCAGGCCGTCGACGAGCTGACGCTGTACCTGCGCAAGCGCCCCGGCGCCGCCGACGCGCCGGCGCTGCGGCGCCACCTGGCGGCGTGGCGCCGCGCCGGGTGAGGCGGTGAAGCAGCTGACGCTGGCGATCGCGACCCCGCCGCCGCCCGACTTCGACAGCTTCGTCGACGCCGGCGGCGCCGGCGCCGCGCGCCACCTGACCGCGCTGACGGCGCCCGATCGCCCCGGCGCCGCGCCGGTCTACCTGTGGGGGCCGGCCGGCAGCGGCAAGAGCCACCTGCTGCGCGCACTCGTGCGCCGCTGGGCCGCGAGCGGCATCGAAGCCGCGCTGTTCGACGCGTCGACGCCGCTGCCTTGGCGCATCGGTGCGGCATGCCGGCTCGTCGTCGTCGACGGCTGCGACGACCTCGACGCCGAGCGCCAGCACGCGGCGTTCACGCTGTTCGTCGAAGCGGCGACGCGGCCGTTGCAGATCGTCGCCGCGGCGCGCGTGCCGCCGGTCGACCTCGCCGTCCGCGACGACCTGCGCACGCGGCTCGGGTGGGGCCCGGTGTACGCGGTCGCGCCGCTGTCCGAGGCCCAGACGCGGTCGGTGCTGCAGCGCGACGCCGAACGGCGCGGCTTCGCGCTCGCCGACGACGTCGTCGACTACCTTCTGCGGCGCTTCGACCGCGACCTCGGCCACCTGACGCGGATGCTCGACCGGCTCGACGACTACGCGCTTGCGCGCGGCCGGCGCGTCGGCGTCGTGCTGCTGCGCGAGATGCTCGCCGAGGACGCCGCGTTGGCTGCCGACGACGCCGGCGACCGACCGTGACGGCGCCGCGGCGCCTGGCGCTGTTCGACCTCGACGGCACGCTGCTGCCGCGCGATTCGGACCAGGCGTTCGGCGAATTCGTCGTTGAGCTCGGCTGGGCCGACCGAGCCGACTTCGCCGTGCGCAACGACGCGTTCTACCGCGACTATCTCGACGGCCGGCTCGACATCGACGCCTACGTCGACTTCGCGACGTCGCCGTGGCGCGGCCGCAGCGACTCCGAGCTCGACGCCGCGATCGAGCGCTTCGTCGCCGACGTCGTCGAGCCGATGGTGACGCCGGCGGCGCTGGCGCTCGTGGCGCGCCACCGCGACGCCGGCGACCGCATCGCGCTCGTCACCGCGACCAACGAGTTCGTCACGCGGCCGATCGCGCGGCGCTTCGGCATCGACACGCTGATCGCCACCGACCTCGCGCGCGACGGTCGGGGTCGCGTCAACGGCGCGATCGCCGGCACGCCGGCGTTTCGCGACGGCAAGGTGGCGCGCGTCGCCGCGTGGCTCGCCGGCGACGGCGCGACGTTCGCCGACCACGAGCGCAGCACGTTCTACAGCGATTCGATCAACGACCTGCCGTTGCTCGAGCGCGTCAGCCACCCGGTCGCGACCAACCCGGGCCCCGAACTCGAACGCATCGCGCGCGAACGCGGCTGGCCCATCCTGAAGCTCTTCGCATGATCAAGAAATTCATCCGCCGCCTGCTCGGCCAGCCGGCCGCCACCGGCGACGACGCGGGGCCGCCGCCACCGGTGCTCGGCACGCGCGTCGAGCTGGGCGTGACCGAACACGGCATCGACCCGACACTGCTCGACGCCAACGCGGTGCGCGTCGTCAAGACACTGAAAGACGCCGGCCACGAGACCTACATCGTCGGCGGCGCGGTGCGCGACCTGCTGGTCGGGCTGCGGCCGAAGGACTTCGACGTCGCCACCGACGCCACGCCCGAGCAGGTGAAGGCGCTGTTCCGCCGGGCGTTCATCATCGGCCGGCGCTTCCGCCTCGTGCACGTCGTCTTCGGCCGCGGCCGCGACCACGAGACGATCGAGGTCAGCACGTTCCGCGCGTACCTCGACGCCGGCGCGGCGGCCGACGCCGCGCCGCCGGCCGCGGCCGACGCGCCGACGCGCACGCCGTCGCGCCGCGACCTCGGCGACGCGAAGCACGTCGTCGACGCCAGCGGCCGCGTGCTGCGCGACAACGTTTGGGGGCCGCAGATCGAAGACGCCGCGCGGCGCGATTTCACGGTCAACGCGATGTACTACGACCCGCTGACGCAGACCGTCGTCGACTACCACGGCGGCATCGGCGACGTGCGTGCGCGCCAGTTGCGGCTGATCGGCGACGCCGCGGCCCGCTACCGCGAGGACCCGGTGCGCATCGTCCGCGCCGTGCGTTTCGCGGCCAAGCTCGGCTTCACGCTCGAGCCGGCGACCGAGCGGCCGCTGCGCGCGATGGCATCGCTGCTGGCCAACGTGCCGATCTCGCGGCTGTTCGACGAGATGGTCAAGCTGCTGCAGACCGGCCACGCACTGGCCAGCGTCGACAAGCTGCGCGAGTTCGGCCTCGTCGGCAGCGGCCCCGGCGTCTTCCCGGTGCTCGACGCGGCGCTGGCGCCGTCGCCGCCCGACGCGCTGCGCGAGAAGTTCGTTCGTCTCGCGCTCGAAGACACCGACCGCCGCGTCGCCGAAGGGCGCGCCGTCGCGCCGAGCTTTCTGCTCGCGTGCCTGCTGTGGCACGACGTGCTGGCGCGCTGGACCGCGCTGCGCGCCGATGGCGGCGCGCCGTTTCCGGCGCTGCAGCAGGCGGTCGACGCGGTGTTCGACGCGCGAATCGGCGACATCTCGGGTCGCGGCCGGCTCGCTGCCGACATGCGCGAGATCTGGCAGCTGCAGCCGCGATTCGAGCGGCGCACGCCGGCATCGGTCGCAGCACTCGTCGAGCAGGCTCGCTTTCGCGCCGGCTACGACTTCCTGCGGCTGCGCGCCGACGCCGGCGAGGTGCCGAGCGAGCTTGCCGAATGGTGGGAAGACTTCCACCTCGGCAGTGACGACGAGCGCGATGCGCTGCTGCAGGCGGTGCGGCCGGCGCAGGGCGCGCGGCGCGGCGGCGCGGCAGCGGCGCGTGATCGCGCACCCGCAAGCGCGGCCTCGACCAGCGGCGGCGGGACGTCCGGGCCGCGCGACACCGATCCCGCCGCCGAGGACGCAACCGCGGATGCCTTGGCAGCACCGGCGCGCAAGCGGCGTCGCCGGCGTCGCCGCCCGTCGGCCGACCGCGCCGACGTCGCCGATCCCGGGGACGCCAGCGCGGCGCCGCCGGCGCCCGACACGGCGTCATGAACGCCGCCGCCGACGCGCCCGGCCGCGACGGCGACCCCGCCGTGGCGGGCGCCGGCGGAACGCGAGGGTGTGCCGGCAACGAGCGCGTCTTCGTCGGCCTCGGCGCCAACCTCGGCGACCCGCGCGCGACGCTGCAGTGCGCGCTGCAGGCACTGCGCGCGCTGCCGCGGACCCGCGTCGTCGCGGTGTCGCCGGCCTACCGCAGCGCGCCGGTCGACGCCGCCGGGCCCGACTTCGTCAACGCCGTCGCCGAGCTCGCAACCGCGCTCGAGCCGCAGGCGCTGCTCGGCGCGCTGCAGGCGATCGAACAGCGCCACGGCCGCGAGCGGCCTTATGTCAACGCGCCGCGCACCCTCGACCTGGACCTGCTGCTGTACGGCGAGCGCCGCATCGACGCGCCGCACCTGACCGTGCCGCACCCGCGGCTGCACGCGCGCGCCTTCGCGCTCGCGCCGCTGGTCGATCTCGCGCCTGACCTCACGCTGCCGGGCGGCGAGCGCGCAGCGGCGCTGCTGGCCGACGTCGCCGGCCAGCAGCGCGTCGAGCGCATCGCCGACGGCGTCGACCTCTAAGGCCGCCGGCGCCGCCTGTCACAATCCCGCGCCATCCGCGGGGCGACGTGTCCGCGACCACTAACGGAACCGCAAAGCATGGTGTTCGGCAGGCTGTTGCCGCGCGAGGGCAACTTCTTCGAATTGTTCGTCGAGCACGGGCAGCGCATCGAGGAAGGCGCCCACGCCTTCCTCGCGATGGTCCGCAACTACGCGGTCGAGACGCAGCGCGAGCGCCATGCCGACGCGGTCGTCGCCGCCGAGCACGCCGCCGACCAGATCACCGCCGAGGTCCACCGGCTGCTGCACCGCACGTTCATCACGCCGCTCGACCGCGACCAGATCCGCCGTCTGATCAACGCGATGGACGACGTGCTCGACCTGCTGCAGGACTGCGGCGAGGTGATGTCGCTGTACGACCTGCGCGAGCTGTCCGACGACGTGCTGCGGCTGGCCGAGATCTCGGTGCGGTGCTGCGAGCGCGTGCGTCACCTGACGACGCTGCTGCCGCAGCTGCGCGCGGCCAGCGTCGCCGAGTCGGTGCTGAAGACCTGCGCCGAAATCAAGCAGCTCGAGAACGACGCGGACCGCGTGATGCGCAGCGCGATGTCGCGGCTGTTCCGCGAAGAGCCCGACACCCGCCAACTGATCAAGCTGAAAGCGGTGTACGAGCACCTCGAGTCGATTTCCGACCGTTGCGACGACGTCGCCAACCTGGTCGAAGGCATCGTCGTCGAGAGCTCCTGACCCGCCGATGCAGACCGTGCCGATCGGCCTGTGGGTGGTGGTGGCGCTCGTCGCGCTGGCACTGCTGTTCGACTTCATGAACGGCTTCCACGACGCCGCGAACTCGATCGCGACCGTCGTCTCCACCGGCGTGCTCAGACCGGGGCAGGCGGTGGCCTTCGCCGCGTTCTTCAACGTCGCGGCGATCTTCGTCTTTCACCTGAAGGTGGCGGCCACGGTTGGCAAAGGCATCGTCGAGCCCGGCGTCGTCGACGAGTACGTGATCTTCGGCGCGCTCGTCGGCGCCATCGCGTGGAACGTCTTCACGTGGTGGTACGGCATCCCGTCGAGCAGCTCGCACGCGCTGATCGGCGGCATCGTCGGCGCAACGCTCGCCAAGGCCGGCACGACGCCGCTCGTCGCCGCCGGGCTCTTCAAGACGGTGGCCTTCATCCTCGTCGCGCCGGTGATGGGCTTCGTCTTCGGGTCGCTGCTGATGGTGCTGGTGTCGTGGGTGATGCGCGGCACGTCGCCGCTGCGCGTCGACAACTGGTTCCGCCGTCTGCAGCTGGTTTCGGCGGGTCTCTATTCGCTCGGTCACGGCGGCAACGATGCGCAGAAGACGATCGGCGTGATCTGGCTGCTGCTGATCGCTGCCGGAATCACGCAGCCGACCGACGCGATGCCGCCGGGCTGGGTCATCTGGAGCTGCTACTTCGCGATCGGCCTCGGCACGATGTTCGGCGGCTGGCGCATCGTCAAGACGATGGGTCAGCGCATCACCAAGCTCAAGCCGGTGGGCGGATTCTGCGCCGAGACCGGCGGTGCGCTGACACTGTTCCTGGCGTCGGGGGCGGGCATCCCGGTGTCGACGACGCACACCATCACCGGCGCGATCTACGGCGTCGGCTCGGTGCGCAGCCCGTCAGCCGTGCGCTGGGGGCTCGCGCGGCACATCGTCGTCGCATGGCTGCTGACGATCCCGGCCACGGCGGTGATCGCCGCGGTGTTCTACGGTCTGGCGCGCGTGCTGACGTTGCTTTGACCGGGACGGTGTCGGCCGCCGCCCCTCACGGCTGCAGCTGCCACTCGAAGAACTTCTGCACGCTGTAGGCGATCGTTCCCATCAGCACCGCGCCGCCGACCATCAACGCGACGACCGCGGCGAGCACTGCGGACCAGCCCGAAGGCGGCGGGCGGCGGCCGGCGTTGTGGCGTTCGTTCCAGCGCTCGTCGGGCGTCAGCGCCCAGACGATCGCCGTCGCCATCGACAGCGAGATCACGACGCCGAGCAGCGGCACGAGCCACTGCGCCGCGGCGTCGTCCTGGCCGCAGTGGCGCATCCGCTGCACGCCGACGACGCCGGCGACCGAGGCGGCCGCCTGACACCACGCGATCGCGTCGCGTCGGCCGTGGACGTACAGCCGGTGCACGCCGAGCGGGCCGGCAAGCACCGCGAGCCACGCGGCGATCGCTTTCGAGCGCAGCGGCAGCGATGCGGCGACGAGAGGCTCGTCGGAACCGTCGGTCGCCGGAGCCGGCGATCGGATGCCGTCAGGCATCGGGCGGGCGATCGGCGCCCGGCCCGAGCGGACGCTGCATCAGCACGACGTCGATCCAGCGGTCGAACTTGCGGCCGACGTCGCGGAACGTGCCGACCGGTACGAAGCCGGCCGCGCGGTGCAGCGCGATCGACGCCGCGTTGTCGGTGTCGCCGATCACCGCCAGCATCTGGCGCGCGCCGAGCGCTACACAGCGCGCGATCAGCTGGTCGAGCAGAGAGCGGCCCACGCCGCCGCCGCGGGCATCGGCGCCGACGTAGACCGAGTCCTCGAGCGTGTAGCGGTACGCCGGCCGGGCACGAAACGGCGCCGCGTACGCGTAGCCGGCGATGCGCCCGTCGCCGCGCTCGGCGACGAGCCACGGCCACCCCTGGTCGACGACCGCCGCGTGGCGGCGCGCCATCTCGTCGCGGTCCGGCGCATCGAGTTCGAACGTCCCGGTGCCATCGCGCACCGCGTCGGCATAGATCGCGGCCACGGCATCGAGGTCGCGGGTCTGCAGCGCACGGATGACGAGGGGGGGCGCAGCGGGCATCGGCAAGCTGGCAGAGGCGGGGACAGAACGACCGCAGGTGCGCGGATCCCGGCGGCAGCCGAGTCTATAATGTGCGGTTTTCGTGCCGCTGCGGCCCCGCCGTCGCGGCCGAGTGCAGCGGCAGCGTGGTACGCGACGGCAGGGCGATTCTGCAGCGTCGTCGTCGGCGGGCCGCACCCGGCAGCCCCCTCGCGAGCAGTCGCCGTTGCTGCGCCGCTAGACCTCTACCAGGAAGAGACTCGATGGTCGTGATCCGACTCGCCCGCGGCGGCGCCAAGAAGCGCCCGTTCTACAACATCGTCGTCGCCGACTCGCGCGAGCGGCGCGACGGCCGCTTCATCGAACGGCTCGGGTTCTACAACCCGGTCGCGTCGGGCGCCGAGCAGCCGCTGCGCGTGGCGCTGAACCGCGTGAACCACTGGAAGGGCGTCGGCGCGCAGCTGTCGCCGACGGTCGCGCGCCTGGTCGACCAGGCGCAGAAGGCCGCCTGACCGTCGTCGCCGGCGCGGCGATGCCGACCGCGGCCGACGACGTCGGCACGGCGCCGGCCGACGCGGTCGACGTCGGGCGCATCGTCGGCGCCTGGGGCGTGCAGGGGGCGTTCAAGGTCAAGCCGCACGCCGCCGAGCCGCAGGCGCTGTTCTCGTCGAAGCGCTGGTATCTGAGGCCCGCGCCGCCGCCGGCGCCGGTGCTCGCCGTGCCGCCGCTGCTGCGCATCGTTCGCGCCCGCGAACACGGCGAGTTCGTCGTCGCCACCGCGCACGGCGTCGACGACCGCGACGCCGCGGACGCGCTGTGCGGCGCAACCGTCTTGGTTTCGCGCGCCAGCTTTCCCACGCCCGACGCCGGCGAGTTCTACTGGGTCGACCTGATCGGCATGGCCGTCGTCGACCGCACGGGCGACGCGCTCGGCAACGTCGCCGGCTTGATCGAGACCGGGCCGCACTGTGTGCTGCGCGTGCAGCCGGGCGCCGGCGCCGAGCGGCTCGTGCCGTTCGTCGCGGCCTACGTCGACGACGTCGATGTCGCGGCGCGGCGCATCGTCGTCGACTGGCACGACGATTACTGAGCGGCGGGCTGCTGGTGCCGCCCCGCGATGCGCTTCGACGTCGTCACGTTGTTTCCCGAGCTGTTCGCGCCGCATCTGACGGTCGGCGTCACGCGGCGGGCGTTCGCGTCGGGCGCGGTCGACGTGCGCTTGTGGCCGCTGCGCGACTTCGCCGACGACGCTTACCGTCGTGTCGACGACCGGCCGTACGGCGGCGGCCCGGGCATGGTGCTGCTCGCCGAGCCGCTGCTGCGCGCGCTCGACGCCGCAGCCGCCGACCGCGCCGCGCACGGCGCGTGGCCGGCGCCGGTGATCCACTTCACGCCGACCGGCCGGCGCATCGACCAAAGCGTCGTCGAACGCTACGCCGCGGGTGCCGGCGCGGTGTTGATCTGCGGCCGCTACGAAGGCGTCGACCAGCGCGTCGTCGACGCGCGCGTCGACGACGAGCTGAGCCTCGGCGACTTCGTGCTGTCGGGCGGCGAGTTGCCGGCGCTGGCGCTGCTCGACGCGCTGGCACGGCTGCAGCCCGGCGTGTTGACCGCTGCGTCGCCGGGCGACGACAGCTTCGCCGCCGGGCTGCTCGAAGGGCCGCAGTACAGCCGGCCCGAGCGACTGGCCGGCGGCGCCGCGGCCGACGAGCGCGACGTTCCCGGGGTGCTGCTGTCCGGCGACCACGCGGCGATCGCGCGATGGCGGCGGCGGCAGGCGCTCGAGCGCACCGCGCGGCGCCGGCCCGACCTGATCGCCGCGGCGCGCGCCGCCGGTCGGCTCGACGCCGCCGACGAGGCCTGGCTGGCGTCGCTGAACCTATAATTCGCGGTTTTTCGTCGATCCTCTGCCGGGTTGCCCAACGGGCTCGCAACGACAGACCCGCCCGCGACACGATCGAAACGGAGCACTCCCTTGGACCTCATCGCCACGCTCGAGCAAGAAGAGATCGCGCGTCTTGCGCGCACCATCCCGCCGTTCGCCCCCGGCGACACGGTGATCGTCAGCGTCAACGTCGTCGAAGGCACGCGCAAGCGTGTGCAGGCCTACGAAGGCGTCGTCATCGCCAAGCGCAACCGCGGCCTCAACAGCAGCTTCATCGTGCGCAAGATCTCGAGCGGCGAAGGCGTCGAGCGCACGTTCCAGACGTACAGCCCGCTGATCGCCGGCATCGAGGTCAAGCGCCGCGGCGACGTGCGCCGCGCCAAGCTCTACTACCTGCGCCAGCGCAGCGGCAAGAGCGCGCGGATCAAGGAAAAGCTCGCCTGACGGCGACGCTGCGCGGCGCCGCGGGCGCCGCCGCCCCGCTGCCGGCCCAGCCGAGTGTCGTCGACCCGCGCGCCGCGCCGGTCGTCGGCGTCGACGACCACCTGCCGCCGCTGCCGCCCGAACGCCTCGCCATCGGTGCGGTCCGAGCGCGGCTGGCCGGTGCGCACGCCGCAGCGGTCGAGTTCGCCGGCGACGCCCGGATCGACGCCGCCGCGGCCGCGTCGCCGGCGGCGGTGCTCGTTGCACTGGTCGATCGCCCCGCCGGGCTGCACGTGCTGCTGACGCAGCGCGCCGCGCACCTGCGCGCCCACGGCGGCCAGATCAGCTTTCCCGGCGGCCGCGCCGAGGCCGGCGACGCCGACGCTGCGGCGACCGCGCTGCGCGAAGCCGAAGAGGAAGTGGGGCTGGCGCGCGAGCGCGTCGACGTCGTCGGCGCGATGCCGCCGTACACGACGATCACGCGCTTCGTCGTCACGCCGGTCGTCGGTGTCGTCGCGCCGCCGCTGGCGCTGACGCTCGACCGCTTCGAGGTCGACGCCGCGTTCGAAGTGCCGCTGGCGTGGCTGATGGACCCGGCGCACCACCGCCGCCACCGCGTCGCGATCGGCGGCGTCGAGCGCCAGTTCCTGTCGATGCCGTGGCGCGGCATCGCCGCCGACGGTGACGCCGACGGCGAGCGCGAGTTCTTCATCTGGGGGGCGACCGCGGCGATGCTGCGCAACCTGTACCGCGTTCTCGCCGCCTGACCGACCGCGGCGGCATGCGTGGCCGCCGGGGCCGCCGCCTATGATCGGCGGCGATGAGTTTTCTCGCCGTCCTGTTCGCGCTGTTGATCGAGCAGCTGAAGCCGCTGCCGCGCGACAACTGGATCCACGAGAACCTCGTCGCGTGGGTCGGCTGGACCGGCCGCAACTTCGACGCCGGCGAGCGCCACCACCGCTGGGTGGTGTGGGGCGTGTCGGTGGTCGTGCCGACGCTGCTCGTCGCCGCGGTCCACGTCGCGATCGTTCGTTACAGCCTGCTCCTCGGCCTGGCCTTCGACGTCGCGCTTTTGTATCTGACGCTCGGCTTTCGCCAGTTCAGCCACTACTACACCGACATCCGCGACGCGCTCGACCGCGGCGACGAGGCGCACGCGCGGCGCAGGCTCGCCGAATGGCGCCACCTCGACGCCAGCGAGCTGCCGCGCACCGAGCTGCTGCGCCACGTCGTCGAGCATGCGCTGCTCGCGGGGCACCGCCACGTCTTCGGCGTGTTCTTCTGGTTCACGCTGCTGTCGGCGATCGGCCTCGGCCCGGCCGGCGCGGTTCTGTACCGGATGGCCGAGTTCGTCGCGCGCTACTGGGGCTACCGCCTGCGCGCGCTCGACGCGCCGGCCGACGACGCGCTGCTCGAGCTGTCGCGCCGCTCGTTCGTGCTGATCGACCACGTGCCGGCGCGGCTGACCGCATTCGGCTTCGCGGTCGTCGGCAACTTCGAGGAAGCGGTCGCCGGGTGGCGGCGCGACGCGGTGCTGTGGCAGCACCCGAACGAAGGCGTGATCCTCGCCGCCGCTGCCGGCGCGCTCGGGCTGCGCCTGGGCGGCGCGGCCGCGCCCGGCGTGACGCCCGACCGCGCCAAGACGTTCAGCGTCGGCAGCGAGGTCGGTCTGGTGCAGGCCGCCGGCTGGACCGCCGGCGCCGACGTCCAGCTCGGCCATCTGCAGAGCGTCGTCGCGCTCGTCTGGCGCTCGGTCGTGCTGTGGATGCTGCTGCTGCTGCTGCTGTCGCTGGCCAACGTGTTGGGGTGAGCGATGGCCGAGGGGATGTCGCCGCTGCGTGTCGACCCACCGCTTGCCGTGCTGCCGCGGCCGAGCGGCACGCCACGGCTCGACGCCGCCGCGCGGCAGTTGCTGCTGGCGCTGGAAGACCGCGTCGAACCGTTCCTCGTGCAGTGGAAGCACCACATGGAGCGCGCCGGCTACCTCGCGTACACGACGGCCAAGCGCGAAGACTGCATCCGCTCGTACGTCGGCTTCCTCGAACCGCTGTGGCACGGGCTGCGCAGCGGCGAGGCGGTCGACGACTTCGCGGCACTGCTGCAGCGCGACCCCGAATGGGCCGCCGCGGTGCTGGTGATGTCGCAGCGCCACCGCCTGCGCGGCATCACGCCGGAGATGTTCATCGGCTGCATCAAGACGCTGGTGCACGCGATCGTCGATCTGCTGCATGCGATGGCGGCACCGGTCGGCGCCACGGCCGCCGCCGTGGCGGCGCTGCGCAGCTACGCCGACGCGATGGAAGTCGCGCTGATCGCCGACTGGGGACACTGGACGCAGCGCGACCAGATGGCGGCGCTCGACGAGAGCAACCGGCTGCTGACGCTGCAGCGCAACCGCTTCGAGAACATCTTCGCGACGACGTCCGACCTCGTGCTCGTCGCCGACGCGGCCGGTCGCGTCGAGGACGCCAACCAGGCGGCACGCGCGCTGCTCGGCGACGCGCTCGACGGCGAGCGGCCGATCTGGAAGGTGCTCGAGCTGCCGGCGACGTCGCTCGACGATGTGCTGCGCCGCCACCCGCCGCCGTGTGCCGCCGAAGTGCGGCTGGCGGCGCGCGACGTCGTCCTCGAGCTGCGCATCGCGCCGTTGTCGGCGGTGTCTCTGGCGTCGTCGGGCTATCTGTTCGTGCTGTCGGACATCACGTTGCACGTGCGCCAACGCGCCGAGCTCGAGCAGCGCGTTCGCGAACGGACCGCCGAGCTCGAATCGAAGACCGTCCGCCTCGAAGAGATGAACGTCACGCTGCGCAACGTGCTCGCGAGCATCGACGGCGAGCGCAAGGAATACCGGCGGTCGGTGGCGCAGACGGTCGAGACGCTGCTGCCGACGCTGAAGGTGCTGGAGAAGACCGACGACGCCGCGGTGCGTCACGGCTACGCCAGCCTGCTCGGCTCGCAGCTGCAGCGCTTGTACGACGGCGCCGGCAGCGACGCGCGGCTGCTCGCGCTGACGCCCACCGAGCTCAAGGTGTGTCAGTTCATCCGCGCCGGCAGCCGCACGAAAGAGATTGCGGAAAGTCTGAACCTGTCGACCGAGACGGTGCAGACCCACCGCAAGAGCATCCGTCACAAATTGCGCCTCAGCGGCAAGGACGTCAACCTCTACACCTTCCTGCAGACGGTGCTGTCCGACGCGTCGACCGGGGAGGGCGGTCTACCCATTAATTCACCGTAAGCTGCTCTGGGCCGGCAGCGGCCGGCTTTCCAGAATTCGGCGCAAGGCTTCATTTCAGCGAAGCCACGGGGCGCCGGATGTCCATCACCGCCGAGCTGATCGCGCTGCGCAACCTGCACGCCGCGGTCGACAGCGCCGCGATCGCCGCGGCGCTGATCGAATTGGGCGCGTTCGGGTGCGATGCGGCGCCGCAGCGCGCGGCGGTCGACGAGCTCGAGTACGCGTTCAACCGGCTCTATGTCGGCCCAGCGGCGCCGATTGCGCCGCCTTACGCGTCGGCATGGCTCGACCCCGACCGGCGCCTGATGGGTGACGTCACCGCTCGCGTCGCCGGCCTGTACGACGCGCTCGGACTGTGCTCGCCGCTCGCCGGCAGCGTCCCCGACGACCATCTCGCGCTCGAGCTCGACGCGTGGCTGGCGCTCGATGCCCTGGTCGCTGCGGTGCCCAACGCGCCGGCGGCGCCGGCGGCGCGGCTGCGGCGATGGTTCGTCGACGAGCACCTCGCGCGCTGGCTGCCGGCGTTCATCGACCGCGTCGCCGCTGCGGCCGACGTGCCGCCGCCGCTGCAGCGCGCCAACCGCCGCTTGGCCGCGTGCTTGGCCGCGGCGCGCGGCGCCGACGCCGTCCTCTTTCCCACGCTCGAAACGGAGGGTGCATGAACCCGATCGACATGCTCGACGTCGAGAAGATCCTCGACAACCCGCTGTCGCGCCGTCGCTTCCTCGGCAGCGCCGTCGGCGGCGGCGTGCTGGCCACGGCGCCGTGCGCGCTGCTGCTGCGCGCCGAGGCCGCGAAGGCGCAGAACCAGGTGTGGGAGGGTGGCTACCAGACCTTCCGCAACGCCTGCCCGCGCAACTGCTACGACACCTGCTCGATGGTCACGCACGTCAAGGACGGCGTCGTCAAGTTCGTCGAAGGCGCGCCCGAGTCGACGTTCACTCGCGGCGGGTTGTGCGTCAAGGGCTACAGCTATGTGCGCCACGCGTACAGCCCCGACCGCATCAAGTACCCGATGGAGCAGCAGGGCCGCGGCAGCGGCAACTGGAAGCGCCTGTCGTGGGACGAGGCGATGGACAAGATCGCGCGCAAGGTGCTCGACATCAAGCAGCGCGACGGTCACCTGCTCGGCCTGGCGCTGACGAAGTACTCGGGCAACTTCGGCATCACGAACTACGGCATCGAAGGAATGATGTCATCGCTCGGCTACACCACGCGCTTCGTCGGCACGCCGTGCTGGCCCGCCGGCATCGACGCGCAGAACTACGACACCGGGTCGATGTGGTGCAACGACCCCGAAGACCTGCCGCAGTCGAGCTACGTCATCGTCTGGGGGGCCAACCCCGCGTGGTGCTCGGTGCACTCGATGAAGTACCTGTACGACGCGCAGGCGCGCGGCGCCAAGCTGGTCGTCGTCGACCCGGTGCTGACCCAGACCGCCGCCAAAGCCGACGAGTACGTTCAGGTGCGCACCGGCGAGGACGGCGCACTGGCGCTCGGCATGTGCCGCCACCTGCTCGACCGCGGGCTGTACGACCGCGCCTGGGTCGACGCCAACTCGATCGGCTTCGACGAGTTCGCCGCCTACTTGCGCGCCAACGTGACGGTCGACTGGGCGGCGAAGACGTCGGGCGTGCCGGCGGCGCGCATCGCCGCGCTGGCCGAGGAGTTCGCGCGGGCGAGGCCGGCGACGGTGTGGATCGGCTACGGCCTGCAGCGCCACGTGAACGGCGGCGCCACCGTGCGCAGCATCGACGCGCTGGTCGCGATGACCGGCAATGTCGGCAAGGTCGGCGGCGGCGCGCGCTACGGCCACCTGCACACGTGGGGCTTCAACTACCACGCGATGACGCAGAAGCAGCCCGCAGGGTCGGTCGGCTTCAAGGGCGCCGCCGGCCCGCAGGGAGAGCTGCACTCGGGCAGCGCCGCCGCCGGCACCGGCTACACCGACCGCAACCTCAACATCAACAAGATCGCGCAGGAGATCCTCGACGCCAAGGACCCGCCGGTTCGCATGCTGTGGGTAGCGTGCAAGAACGTGCTGTCGCAGGACTTCGACCGCGCGAAGATGCTCGCCGCGTTCAAGAAGCTCGAGATGGTCGTCGTCGCCGACCTGTTCTTCAACCAGACGGTCGAGCAGGCCGACATCGTGCTGCCGGTGACGTCGCTGTTCGAGGACTGGACGGTCAACGTCTCGTACTGGCACTACTGGCTGTCGCTGAACGAGCAGGCGATTCGGCCGCTGCACGAATCGAAGTCCGACATCCAGATCGCCGCGGCGCTGTCGCGACGGATGAACGCGTTGTCGCCGGGGTCGTGCACGTTCGCGCAACAGGTCGACAGCAAGGAGTGGATGGCCAAGGAGTTCAACCCGGCGGTCCACGAGCTGTTCGGCATCCGTTCGTGGGAAGACCTGCGCAAGGGTCCGGTGAAAGCGAAGCTGAAGTCGTCGGCGTCGTTCCACGACGGCGCGTTCCTCACGCCGTCGAAGAAGTACGAATTCAAGTCGGAGCTGTGCGCGAAGAACGGCCACGACGCGCTGCCGGTGTACCGCGCCAACCGCCAGCCGACCGACAAATACCGCCTGCTGACGCCGCACTCGAAGTTCAACATCCATTCGCAGTTCCAGCACCTCGACTGGATGACCGACTTCAACGACCGGCCCTACGTCTACCTGCATCCCAAGCTCGCGGCGGCCAAGGGCATCCGCGAGAACGACGCGGTCCGCGTGTTCAACCCGCGCGGCGAGGTGCGCGTGCAGGCGAAGCTGACACGCAACGTCGCGCCCGACACGCTGCTGATGTACGAGGCGTGGTACCGCAACCTCGACTTCAACTGCCAGGCGCTGGTCGACGACACGTCGTCGGATATGGGCAAGTACAAGACCGGCGCGCCGGGCGTGGCGATCCACGACCAGTTCGCCGACATCGCCCGCGCTTGAAGGAGACCGCGATGAAGAAACAGCTCGGCTTCTACATGGATTCGGCCCGCTGCATCGGCTGCTTCAGCTGCGCGATGGCCTGCAAGAACCAGTACCACCAGGACCCCGGCGTCGTCTGGCGCGACGTGTACCCGCTGAAGGAAGAGATCTACCCGCACGCCGAGCGGGCGTTCTATTCGCTGGCCTGCAACCACTGCGACCAGCCGGTCTGCGCCGAGGTGTGCCCGACGAAGGCCTATACCAAGCGCGAGCAGGACGGCGTCGTCGTCCACGACCCGGCGCGCTGCATCGGCTGCGGCAACTGCATCCGCGCGTGCCCCTACGGCGCGCCGCGCTACAACCCGGTGACGAAGAAGGCCGAGAAGTGCAGCCTGTGCTGGCAGCGGCTGGACGCCGGGCTGCAACCGGCCTGCGTGCAGGGCTGCCCGACGAGCGCTCTGCAGCTGATCGACCTCGCGACGTTCGACGACGCCGACGCCGTGCAGTACCCGCCGGGCTACCCGCGAGCCACGCGGCTGAATCCGTCGACGCGCTTCCGCGCGCCGAACCTTCCCAAGGTCGTCCGCCTGGAGGAACCGCGATGAGAACGTCGATGGAACTGCCGCTGGTGGCGTTCACCGTGCTGAGCCAGATCGCGATCGGCATCGCGCTGCTGCTCGCGATGCGCGCGGTCGGCCGCGGCGCCGCCGCCGGCGTCGAACCGCGAGGCGTGCGCAACGCGTGGCTGGCCGCCGCGGCGCTGCTCGCGCTCGGCCTGCTGATGTCGCTGCTGCACCTCGGCCACCCGGCGAGCGCGGCGACGGCGCTGTCGAACCTGGCGACCTCGTGGCTGTCGCGCGAAGGGCTCCTGGCGATGCTGCTCTTGGTGCTGATGGTGGCGACGGCGCTGCGCTGGCAGCTCCGCACGCTGGTCGCCGCCACCGTCGTCGTCGGCCTCGCGACGATCTTCGTCCAGGGGATGGTCTATTCACCGGCGGGCTACCCGGCGCTGCACAACGCGTTCCCGATCGCGTTCTTTCTGCTTACCGCGGTCGTGCTCGGCGCCGGCGCGGCGACGTGGTGGGCGCCGCTGGCGCAAGACCGGCGCGTGCATACGCTGCTCGGCGGCGGGCTCGTCGCGTCGCTGATGCTGTACCTGATCGTGCCGTACGCGTGGCTGTCCGGCGGCACCGTCGAGCGCCTGACCGGCGAACGCTGGCTCGCGTCGCCTTACTACTGGACGCAGGTGCTGCTCGGGCTGGCGCTGCCGCTGGTCGTCGTCGCGGTCACGCGGCGCGTGCCGCGCTGGCTGCCGATCGCCCTCGTCGTCGGTGCGATCGCCGGGCGGATCGGCTTCTTCAACGACACCGTCCACGCGGCGTCCAACCTCGGCGGGCTCTACTGACGCTCGGCAGCGGCGGCCTCTACCGCCGCGCCGACAGCTCGTCGTACAACGTCTCGTAGATCCGCTGCCGGCGCGGCGAGATCGCGCCGGCGGCGATCGCCGTCTGCACCGCGCAGCCGGGCTCGTGGCGGTGGCTGCAGTTCTTCTGGAAGCGGCAGTCGCCGAGCGCCGCGGCGTAGTCGGGCATCAGTGCCGCGAGGTCGGCGGCAGCGACGTGGTGCAGCCCGAACGCCTGGAACCCCGGCGTGTCGATCAGCGCCGCGTCGCGAGCGACGTCGTCGATCCAATACCACGTCGTCGCCGTCGTCGTGTGCCGCCCGGCGCCGAGCGCGCGCGAGATCTCGCCGGTCTGCGCTGCGGCGTGCGGCACCACCAGGTTGACGAGCGTGCTCTTGCCCGCGCCGCTCGGTCCGATGACGAGCGTCACGCGGCCGGCGAGCAGCGGCGCGAGCGCGGCGCGTGACCCCACGGGGTCGGCCTTCAGCGCGAGTTCGACGACCTCGGTGCCCATCGCGCGGTACGGCGCCAGCCGTTCGCGCGCGGCGTCGGCCTCGGGCCGGTCGACCTTGTTCAGGCCGACGACCGCCGGGATCTCGGCGGCGGCGGCGGCAATCAGCGCGCGCGCCAGCATCTCGTCGCCGAACATCGGGTCGCCGGCGACGAGCACGAGCAGCCGGTCGACGTTGGCGGCGAACGACTTGCTGCGCCACGCGTCCTGGCGGTGCAGCAGGTTGCGCCGCGGCAGCAGCGCTTCGACGACGCCGCCGTCGCCGCTGGCGCGCCACTGCACGCGGTCGCCGACGACGACCGATTCGCCGTCGCGCGCGCGGCCCTTGCCGCGGACGTGCGCGTGGACGCGTTCGCCGCTTTCGGCTTCGACCACCGCGTGCCGGCCGTGCGCGGCGACGACGAGGCCTTCGTGCAGCGCCGCGTCGGCGTCGACGTCGACGTCGACCGTCAAGGAGCAGCGGGTTCGGCGAGCAAGGCGTCGACCTTGGCCGCGACGATGAAGTCGTTGATCGACACGCCGCCGACCGAGTGCGTCGACAGCCGCAGCGCGCAATGGCCGTAGCCGACGTCGAAGTCAGGGTGGTGGTCGTCGGCCTGGGCGATCCACGCCACCGCGTTGACGAAGGCCATCGTGCGGTGGAAGTCGGCGAAGCGAAACGTCTTGGCAATCGCCGCGCCGTCCAGCGCCCAGCCGGTCAGCGCCGCGAGGTGACGCTGCACGTCGACGTCGGCCAGCGGTGCACCGCCGTCGAGCGCACGACAGCGCCGTTGCACGAGCGGCAGGTCGATGCCGGACATCGTCGTGGTGGCCGCGCTAGGCCGCCGGCGCCGGTAGCGCCGCCAGCCGCTCGGCAGCCGGCGGGTGCGAGTAATAGAAGCGCGCGTACACCGGATCGGGCGTCAGCGTGGCCGCGTTGTCCTCGTGCAGCTTCAGCAGCGCCGCCGCGAGGTCGGCGCCGTTGGCCTGCGCGCAGGCGTAGGCGTCGGCCTCGAACTCGTCGCGCCGCGACCGCTGCGCCAGTAGCGGCGACACGAAGAACGCGAACGGTGGCAGCGCCAGCATGAACAGCAGCAGCGCCAGCGCGTCGTTCGGCGCGGCCAGGTTCGGCGTCACGCCGAGGCCGACGTAGAACGCCGGTTGCGCCGCGAGCCAGCCGAGCAGCGCCAGCGCCGCGAAGCTGAAGGCGAACAACAGCGCCATGCGCTTGACCACGTGGCGCAGCTTGAAGTGGCCGAGCTCGTGCGCCAGCACCGCCTCGACCTCGCCCGGCGTCAGCCGCGCGAGCAGCGTGTCGAAGAAGACGACGCGCTTGGCCGCGCCGAGGCCGGTGAAATAGGCGTTGGCATGCGCCGACCGCCGGCTGCCGTCCATCACGAACAGCCCCTTCGCGGCGAAGCCGCAGCGCTGCATCAGCGACTGCACGCGCGCAGCGAGCGTCGCGTCGGCCAGCGGTTCGAACTTGTTGAACCACGGCGCGATCACGGTCGGGTAGACCACGAGCAGCACGGCGTTGAAGGCGACCCATGCGCACCACGCCCACAGCCACCACAGCCCGCCCGACGCGGCCATGATCCACAGCACCAGCGCCGCCAGCGGCAGACCGACGACGGCGGCGACGACCGCGCCCTTGGCGTGGTCGCGCAGCCACAGGCCCGGCGTCATCCGGTTGAACCCGAAGCGCTGTTCGATGCGGAACGTCGACACCCAGTCGAGCGGCAGCTCGATCGCCGCGCCGATCGCCGCGAACGCCGCGAGCAGCGCGAGCTGGTAGGCCATGCCGCCGTAACGCGGCTGCAGCGTGTCGCGCAGCGCGGCGTTCAACGCGTCGAGACCGCCGAGGAGCGTCCAGCCGAGCAGCACCGCCGCCGCCAGCGCGGTCGCCACCAGCGACAGCCGGCCCTTGGCCAGCGTGTAATCGGCGGCGCGGCGGTGTGCGGCCAGCGTCACGGTGGCCGCGAACGGCGGTGGCACCGTGTCGCGGTGCGCGGCGACGTGGGCCATCTGCCGCGTCGCGAGCCAGAACTTGGCCGCGAGCGACGCCAGCAGCGCGGCGACGAAAGCCAGGGTCAGCGCGGAAGCGGACATCGGCGCGGAGTGTAGGCCGCGGCAGAATCGGCGGCACGCCCGCTGCCGCGAAGAACCCGATGCCCGAAGCCGATTCCATCGAACCGACGCCGATCGCACCGGCCAGCGGCGCGCCGGCGCTGCCGCTGTCCGACCAAAACCTCGTCTGGATCGACCTCGAGATGACCGGGCTCGCGCCCGACACCGACCGCATCATCGAGATCGCCGTCGTCGTCACCGACCCGCAGCTGACGGTGCGCGTTCCCGGCCCGGTGTACGCGATCCGCCAGAGCGATGCGGTGCTCGACGCGATGGACGCGTGGAACCGCTCGACGCACGGCCGCAGCGGGCTGATCGACCGCGTGCGCGCATCGACCGTCGACGAGGCGACCGCCGAAGCC
This sequence comes from uncultured Burkholderiales bacterium, assembly GCA_965365495.1. Taxonomy (GTDB): domain Bacteria; phylum Pseudomonadota; class Gammaproteobacteria; order Burkholderiales; family Burkholderiaceae_C; genus Rubrivivax. The sequence goes on along the minus strand of CBDUBX010000004.1, from coordinate 12,984 downwards.
GCAGTGATCGCGTTCCTGCAGACCTACGTCCCGCGCGGCAAGAGCCCGATGTGCGGCAACAGCATCTGCCAGGACCGGCGCTTCCTCGCGCGGACGATGCCGCAGCTCGAAGCCTTCTTCCACTACCGCAGCATCGACGTCAGCACGCTGAAGGAGCTGGCGCGGCGCTGGAAGCCGGCGGCGCTCGAAGGCTTCAAGAAGGCGCAGGCGCACACCGCGCTGGCCGACATCCACGAGTCGATCGACGAGATGCTGCACTACCGGCAGCAACTGCTCGCGGTGTAGCAGCGGCGCCGCGCCGGCCCAGCCGACGCGCCGGCCCCCCAGGACGCGCTGTCACGCCACCGTCGCAAAGGCTTCATACAGTGCCGTTATGACCGACCGATCTCCGACCGCGTCGTCGGCAGCGGCGGCAACGGCGGCAGCAGCGGCAGCGGCGGCGGCTGCGACCGCGGCCGCGTGCGCCGGCGACCTCATCCTCCTCGACCGCGAGCGCTCGCAGCTCGAATTCAACCGCCGCGTGCTCGCGCAGGCGGCGCGCAACGACGTGCCGCTGCTCGAGCGGCTGCGCTACGTGACGATCGTCTCGGCCAACCTCGACGAGTTCTTCGAGGTGCGGATGGCCGACCTCGTCGAGGCGTCGCGCCAGCCGAACTCGGGGGTCGCGCCGACGCAGCCGCAGGCGATCGCGGCCGCGGCGCATGCGCTCGTCGACGAGCAGTACGCGCTGTTCAACGACGCGGTGATGCCGGCGCTGCGCGAGCGCGGCGTCGTCGTGCTGAACCACGCCGAGCGCGACGCCGCGCAGCGTCGCTGGGTGCGGCGCTTCTTCGCGACGCAGGTGCGGCCGTTGCTCGTTCCGGTCAGCCTCGACCCCAACCATCCGTTCCCGCTGGTCGCCAACAAGTCGCTGAACTTCGTCGCGCGGCTCGACGGGCGCGACGGGTTCGGCCGCGAGAACCACTTCGCGATCGTCAAGGTGCCGCGCGTGCTGCCGCGCGTGATTCGCCTGCCCGATGCGCTGTGCCACGGCGTCCAGGGCTTCGTGCTGCTGACGAGCGTGATCCGCGCCCACCTGGGCGAGCTGTTCCCAGGGCGCAGCGTCGCCGCGTTCTCGCAGTTCCGCGTCACGCGCGACTCGGAGCTCGACGTCGACGAGGACGACTACACCAACCTGCGCCAGGCGCTGCGCAGCGGGCTGCGCACGCGCCACTTCGGCCAGGCGGTGCGGCTCGAAGTCGGCGCGACGTGCCCGCCGGCGCTCTCGGAGTTCCTGCGGCAGCAGTTCCAGCTCCCGCCGGCGGCGCTGTACCGTGTCAACGGGCCGGTCAACCTCGTGCGATTGAACGAACTGATCGACCAGGCCGACGGCGCAGCCCTGCGGTTTCCGCCGTACGAGCCGTACTGGCCGAGCGCCGACCTCGGCCGCGACGAATCGGTGTTCGCGCGGCTGACGCGCGGCGACCTGCTGCTGCACCATCCGTTCCAGAGCTTCGAGCCGGTGGTGCAGTTCCTGCGCGAGGCGGTCGAAGACCCCGACGTGCTGGCGATCAAGCAGACGATCTACCGCACCGGCAGCGACAGCGTGCTGATGGACCTGCTGCTCGAGGCGACACGGCGCGGCAAGGAGGTGCTCGTGGTCGTCGAGCTGAAGGCGCGCTTCGACGAGGAGGCCAACATCAACTGGGCCGAGCGGCTCGAAGCGGTCGGCGCGCAGGTCGTCTACGGCGTCGTCGGCTTGAAGACCCACGCCAAGATGCTGCTCGTGACGCGGCGCGAGGGCGCGTCGCGGCGTCGCGTCGCCGACGGTCGCGCGCCGTCGCGGCTGCGTCGTTACCTGCACCTGTCCACCGGCAATTACAACCCGCGCACTGCCCGGCTCTACACCGACCTCGGATACCTCACCGCCGACCGCGACCTCACCGCCGACGCCGACGCGATCTTCCAGCAGCTGGCCAGCCAGACGCGTGCCGACCCGCCGCGCGTGCTGCTGACCGCGCCGACGAGGCTGCACGCGCGGATGCTGCAGCACATCCAGCAGGTCGCCGACGCGGCCGCCGCCGGTCGGCCGGCGCGCATCGTCGTCAAGGTCAATGCGCTGACCGACCCGGCGTTGATCGACGCGCTGGTCCATGCGGCGCGCGCCGGCGCGTCGATCGACCTCGTCGTCCGCGGCGCCTGCCGGCTGCCGCCGGGAGTGGCCGGCCACACCGACCGCATCCGCGTGCGGTCGATCGTCGGCCGCTTCCTCGAGCACACGCGCACCGTCTACTTCGCGTGGGGGCCGCTCGACGCCGACTGCGCGCTGTACGTCGGCAGCGCCGACTGGATGAGCCGCAACATGTTCCGCCGCATCGAGCTGGCGTGGCCGGTGCGCGATGCGGCGATGCGCCAGCGCGTCATCGACGAGGCCTTGGTGCCGTACCTGCACGATACGCAGGACGCGTGGACGCTCGCCGCCGATGGCACGTACCGCCGCGTCGCCGGCACGGTGACCGCAGGTACGCCGGGCGTCGCCGCGCAGCAGGCGCTGATGCACCGCTATCGCTGATCCGACGAGGTGACGAAGGTGACGAGATGGACTTGATCCTGTGGCGCCACGCGGTCGCCGTCGCCAAACGCGACGACCGACCCGACCTCGACCGCGCGCTGACGCGCCACGGCGAGCGCCAGGCCGAGCGCGTCGCCGCGTGGCTGAACCGCCACCTGCCGCCGCGCACGCGCGTCATCGTCAGCCCGGCGCGGCGCACGCAGCAGACCGCCGCGCCGCTCGACCGCCGCTGGCACGTCGAGCCGGCGCTGGCCCCGGACACATCGGTCGACGCACTGCTCGCCGCCGCGCGCTGGCCCGATGCGCGCACGCCGGTGCTCGTCGTCGGCCATCAGCCGACGCTCGGCCTGACGGCGGCGCGGCTGCTCGCCGGGCAGGACCTGGCGTGGTCGATGCGCAAGGCCGGCGTGTGGTGGTTGCGCGGCCGCGAGCGTGAAGGCGTGGTGCAGGCGACGTGGCACGCGGCGATCACCGCCGACTTCGTCTGACGCGTCGCCGGCTGTGCCGGTGCCGACGCGCGCCGGTATCGGCGCCGACTCAGGCGCGTCGCTTCGTGACCCCGCCGTGCGCAGCGACAATACGCACGCCGCGCGGCGGGGGCGGCGAACATGACGCTGGAATCGTTTGTCTGGGAGCCTTGGTTCGTTACGGGTCTGGAGGCCGTCGACGAACAGCACCGCGGTCTCGTCGACCTGATCAACCGCTACGGCGCGCTGATCGTTCGCCCCGAAGGCGCCGACGCATCTCAGATCCGCGCCGTCGTCGACGAACTCGCGCACTACGCCGACTTCCACTTCCGCGAGGAAGAGACGCTGATGGCCGAGGTCGGCCTGGCCGCCGAGTTCCGCGCCCACCACCAGCGCGAGCACGCCGGCTTCCTCGGCGAAGCGGTGCGGCTGCTCGGCGCCGCCGACGGCCATCGGGCGACCGAATCGCGCGTGCTGCTGAACTTTCTCGTCGACTGGCTTGCCTACCACATCCTCGGCACCGACCAGGTGATGGCGCGGCAGATCGCGGCGATCCGCGCCGGCGCGACGCCGGCCGACGCTTGGCGGGCGGTTCAGCACGGCCGCGACCCGGCCACCGCGACGCTGCTGCAGTCGCTTGACCGGCTGTTCCAGCAGGTCAGCGAGCGCAACCGGGCGCTGCACGACCTGAACCTGACGCTCGAAGCGCGCGTCGCCGAGCGCACCCACGAGCTCCTGGAAGCCAACAACCGCCTCGAAGAGATGGCGCTGACCGACGCGCTGACCGGGCTGGGCAACCGGCGCCAGGCGCTGCGCACGCTGCAGGCCCAGTGGCAGCACGCGTCGAAGAGCGGCCGGCCGTTGGCCTGCATCATGATCGACGCCGACGATTTCAAGGGCGTCAACGACCGCGACGGCCACGACACCGGCGACGCCGTGCTGCGCGAGCTGGCGCGGCGGCTGAGCGACGCGGTGCGCACCGACGACACGATCTGCCGCCTCGGCGGCGACGAGTTCCTCGTGATCTGCGGCGACACGCCGCGCGAAGGCGCGCTGCAGCTGGCCGAGGCGCTGCGCGAGCAGGTGGCCTATCTGCGCGTGCCGACCCCGACCGGCGTGTGGGTCGGCAGCATCAGCGCCGGTGTCGCGCAGCGCGACGCGTCGATGCGCCACGTCGAGGACCTGCTGAAGGCCGCCGACCACGCGCTGTACGTCGCCAAGCGCGACGGCCGCAACCGCGTCGCCACCGCGTCGGTCTGACGTTGCGCGCGGCCGCCGCCGCTCCCGGTCACTCCGGCAGCACCAGCCGCAGCGGCCCGTGGCGCGCCCACGCCGCAGCTTCTTCCTGCAGCAGGAACACCGTGCGCGGGTGGCGCCGGGCCCACGCGTCGGCGTAGCGCAGCTCGGCGTCGCTACCGGCGCCGCGCAGCGCCAGCGTGCGCGGAGACACCGCCGAGCGCGCGTGGCAGACGATCGTCGCCAGCCGCAAGCACAGCGCCTGCCACGCGAAGCCGACGTCGGCGAGCGCGGCGTCGACCTTCTTCAGGCCGCCGCGCTGCGCCAGCGCGAGTTCGCCGAGCCGGCGCTGCTGGCTCTGCGAGAACCCGGGCGCGTCGACGTGGGTCAGCAGGTAGGCGCTGTGGCGGTGGTGGTCGTGGTGCGACACCGTCTGCCCGACCTCGTGCAGCGCCGCGGCCCAGCCGAGCTCGCGGCGCGACTCGACGTCGGCGTCGGGCTGCGAGGCGTCGAACAGCGCCAGCGCGATCGCCGCCACCCGCCGCGCCTGCGCGACGTCGACGCCGAAGCGCCGCTGCAGCGCGCGCACCGACACGTCGCGCAGGTCGCCGCGGCCGCGGCGGCGCTGCTGCGACTGCACGCGCGCGTGCAGGTCGACGATCACGCCTTGGCGCAAGGCGCCCTTGGCCGGCCACAGCTCGGCGATGTCGAAATGCGTCGCCAGCGTGTACAGGATCGCCAGCCCGCCGGGGAGCACCGCGCGGCGGTCGGGCTTCAGCGCCGGCAGCGCGATGCGCTCGACGTGGCCGGCGTCGATGCACTGCGCGATGCACCAGCGCAGGCCTTCGGGGGTGATCCGACCGTCGGTGACGCCGGCCGCGGCCAGCGTTTGCGAGACCGCGCCGGCGGTGCCCGACGAGCCGAGCGCGCGGTGCCAGCGGCTGCGGGCGAACGGCCGCAGCGCCTCTTCGAACTCGGCGCCGGCGGCGACCTGCGCGGCGCGGAACGCCGCGGCACTCATGCGGCCGTCGCCGAAATAGCGCAGCGACAACCCGACGCAGCCGATCGCGAACGACTCGGCGACCTGCGGCACGCGGCCGACCCCCAGGATCAGCTCGGTCGAGCGGCCGCCGATGTCGATCACGAGTCGCGCGCCGTCGCCGGGGTCGGCCGGCTGCAGGTGCTCGACGCCGGCGTAGATCAGCCGCGCCTCCTCGCGGCCGGAAACGACCTCGATCGGGTGGCCGAGCGCGTCGCGCGCGCGCAGCAGGAAGGCGTCGCGGTTGCGCGCCTCGCGCAGCGTCTGCGTCGCCACCGCGCGCACGTGCGAGGGCCGCGCCGCCGCCAGGAGCTGCGCAAAGCGCTGCAGGCACGCCAGCCCGCGTTCGAGCGCTTCGTCGGTGAGCTGGCCGTCGGCATCGAGCCCGGCGCCGAGCCGCACCGGCTCTTTCCGATAGTCGATGCGCCGGTAGCGGCCGGCGACGATTTCGGCGATCTCTAGACGGAAGCTGTTCGACCCGATGTCGACCGCCGCCAAAGGTCCGGTCGCTTGCCCGCGTGTGTCCATCGCGGCCATCGTAAGCGGCCATCGCTACCTAGAATCCGCCGCTTGCCACCACGGAGCCACCGATGTTCGACCAGTCCCAGTTCGACAGCCTCGTGTCGCCGCGGTCGAGGCTCGACCGCCGCGCCTTCGTCGGCGGCACGCTCGGCAGCGGCTTTGCCGCCGCGGTGCTGCCGGTGTCGGCGCAGACGATTCGCACCGACGCTGACGGCCTCGTCGTCGGCGAGGTGACCGTGCCGGTCGGCGACTTCAAGATGCCGGCGTACCGCGCCGCGCCCGCCGGCCGCACCGGGTTGCCGGTGGTCGTCGTCGTCAGCGAGATCTTCGGCGTCCACGAACACATCGCCGACGTGGCGCGACGCTTCGCGAAGGCCGGCTACTTCGCCGTCGCGCCCGAGCTGTTCGTGCGCCAGGGCGACGCGACGAGCTACGGCGAGGTCGCCAGACTGATGGCCGAGGTCGTCTCGCGGGTGCCCGACGCGCAGGTGATGGGCGACCTCGACGCGACGCTCGCGTGGGCGCGTGCCGAAGGCGCCGACGCGACGAAGGCGGGGATTACCGGCTTCTGCTGGGGCGGCCGCATCACGTGGTTGTACGCGGCGCACAACCCGGCGCTGAAGGCCGGCGTCGCGTGGTACGGACGGCTCGTCGGCGAAGCCAGCCCGTTGCAGCCGACGCACCCGGTCGACGCCGTCGAACGGCTGCGCGCGCCGGTGCTCGGGCTGTACGGCGGCGCCGACCCCGGCATCCCGCAGGCGAGCGTCGAAGCGATGCGTCAGGCGCTGCAGCGGGGCAGCGCCGCGGCCAAGGCGAGCGAGATCGTCGTCTACCCCGACGCGCCGCACGCCTTCCACGCCGACTACCGGCCCAGCTACCGCCGCGCCGACGCCGAGGACGGCTGGCGGCGTTGCGTCGCGTGGCTGCGCCGGCACGGCGTGGGCTGACGCGACGCGGTCGTCGATGACGCTGCTGGCGATCGTGCTGGCGACGGTCGCCGGCGGCCTGCTGTCGGTCGCGATCGCCGCGTCGCTGACGGTGGCGGTGCTCGGCCGGCTCGTGAAGAGCCTCGTCAGCCTGTCGGCCGGCGTGCTGCTCGGCACCGCATTGCTGCAGATGCTGCCCGAGGCGTTCGAAGGCGGCGCGCCACCGCAGGCGCTGTTTGCGACGCTGCTCGGCGGTCTCTTGTTCTTCTGGCTGCTCGAGAAGGCCGAGCTGTACCGCCACGCGCACCACCACGAAGGCGACGGCCACGGCCACCACCACCACTTCGACGCCGAACAGGCCGGCCGCGGCGGCTTCGGCGTGCTCGTCGGCGACGGCATCCACAACTTCTGCGACGGCGTGATCATCGCCGCGGCATTCATCGCCGACACCGGCCTGGGCGTCGCCACCGCGCTGGCGGTAATCGCGCACGAGATCCCGCAGGAAGCCGGCGACTACATCGTCCTGCTCAACGCCGGCTTCAGCCGCCGCCGGGCGCTCGCCTATAACGCGCTGTCGGGGCTGGCCGCGGTGGCCGGCGGCGTCGTCGGCTGGGTCGTCGTCGGCCCGTGGCACGACTGGATGCCGTATCTGCTGGTCGTCGCGGCGAGCAGCTTCGTCTACGTCGCCGTCGCCGACCTGCTGCCGCAGCTGCAGCGCCGCCTGACGCTGCGCGAGACGACGGCGCAGGTCGGCTGGCTCGGCGCCGGGCTGGCGCTGGTGTTCGCGTCGCGGCTGCTGCTCGACGGCGCGGCGCACGCGCATTGACGGCGCGTCAAACCTATCGCGACGATCGCCCCCGATCGCCGCCCCCACCACCCCGTCAGCCGTCAAGCGGCGACTTCGACGTAAGACGGCGTCCCGCTCGCCGCGGTGTCGCCGCCGCTCGAGTGGGGAAGTCGGTCGTCGGAACTCGGCCTGCCGAGCAGGTAGCCCTGCAGCTCGTCGCAGCCGTGGCGGCGCAGTGCCTGCATCTGGGCCGGGTTCTCGACCCCTTCGGCATTGACACGGATGCCCAGCGAGTGGGCCAGCGAGATGATCGACTTGACGATCAGGTCGACCTTGGGGTCGCTATCCAGGTGCAGCGTGAAGGCGCGGTCGATCTTCACCTTGTCGAAGGGAAATCGCCACAGATATGCCAGGCTCGAATAGCCGGTGCCGAAGTCGTCCATTGCGATCCGCACCCCCATCGCGGCAAGGCGCTTGAGCGTCTCGACGACATGGTCGGTGTTGTGCATCAGCAGCGATTCAGTGATCTCGAGCTCGAGTCGGTCGGCTGCCAGTCCCGAGCTTTCCAGTGCGCAGCCGACCGTCTCGACGAGGTCGCCGCTCGCGAACTGCGCCGGCGAAAGGTTCACCGCCACGGTCAGCTTCTCGGGCCAGCGCTTCGCCTGCATGCAGGCTTCGCCCAGCACCCAGCGGCCGAGGCGGTCGATGAAACCGGTTTCCTCGGCAAGGGCGACGAACTCGGCTGGCGATTGCGGGCCGCGCGTCGGATGGTTCCAACGCAGCAGCGCCTCGTACCCCGTGATCTCGCAGCGGTCGGCGGTGAACAGCGGCTGGTAGTGCAGCTTCATCTGCGGAGTGCCGATGGCGGCGCTCAGGTCTTGCGTTAACTCGCGACGCGCTTCGAGGCGGCGGTCGAGTTCGGCGTCGTAAAAGCTGAAGGTGTGGCGGCCCGAGACCTTGGCGCGGTAGACCGCAAGGTCGGCCTTTTGCATCAGGTCGGCCACGTTGCTGGCGTCGACGCCGAAGATCGCCACGCCGACCGAACAGCCGCTGGCCAGAGGCTCGCCGCCGACGTCGTACGGACGCCCGAGCAGCTCGACGACACGCTCGGCGAACGTCGTGACCGCGTCGGCGGTGGCGACACCTGTCTGCAGCAGCGCGAACTCGTCACCGCCGAGTCGGGCGACGTGGTCGCCCGGGCGTGCGAGCGCGCGCAGCCGCTCGCCGACTTGGCACAGCACCTCGTCGCCGGCCGCGTGTCCCTTGCTGTCGTTGACCTCCTGAAAGTGATCGAGGTCGATGCACAAGACCGAGAACGCCGGACCCCCGCCCGCATGGCGCCACGACGCCTCGGTCAGCGCCTCGTTGAAGCCGGTGCGGTTCAGCAAACCCGAGAGCACGTCGTGCCGGGCGAGGTAACGAAGGCGTTCGTCGGCCAGCCGTTCCGCCTTGCGGCGTTGCGACCAGAACCAGCCGAAGGCGAGCCCGACAGCGCCGAGCAGCGTGGCGACGCCGGCGGCGACGATGCCGAAGCCGGCGCGGATGCGCCGCGCGCGCTCGACCTGGTCGACATACACCTCGACCACGCCGACGAGCTGGCCGTCACGTTTGACCGGCACGTAGGCCTCGCTGAAGAGCGCAGGGCGGTCGGGCTTGTCCGTGCCGTCCTTCAGTTCGACCGAGTTTGAGCCGCCGAGCACCATTCGCAGCACGTGCTCGTTGCCGTGGCCGAGCACGTTGACTTTCTGCGGGTCATGAGTTGGCGGTCGGGCGAGGTCGTCGGAGACGATCAGCACCTGCCCGTTGCGGTCAAAGAGCTTGAAGCGGAAGACCTCCTGCACGTTGCGGAAACGCAGCAGGTCGGCGCGGGCGCGGTCGCTCATGCCCTGACCGGCAAAGATCGCGTCGAGGTCGGGGACCGACTCGCCGACGAAATGCGCCCACGCGAGTGCGGTCGACTCGGCATCGCGTTCGAGCAGGTGGTTCGACGACACGTGGATCAACGCAGCCATCGCAAGCCCCGCGGCAGCGAGCACGCCGGTGGCGGCGACAGCCGGGCGCCAAGGAAACGGCATCAGCGAAGGCAATCGAGTTCCTCGGTTCAGGTCTTGCGGCACGCCGGCGGGTTGACGGTCGCCTGTAAAGCCCCGGCTTTCGATCTGGCTTTCGGCATCGCGACCGGAGACTTGGAGGGTTGTCGCCGGTACTAGGTCACGTTTGCCGACCCGGAGTCGCCGCTGCGGGAAGAAACTGTCCCGCAAGCGTGCCCGCGGGGCGCCGGGCCGACGGCCGCGCGCTCGCGCTGCCGTTGCCGGACCCTGAGATGGTGGCCGCGACACGGCTGCGGCCGCCGGTCGGTGGATGTTCCTGAGCCGCGTGCGCAGCGTCTCGACGTCGAGGTCGTTGCTCGCTTCGTCGACCATCAGCACGTTGCCGCCCTGGGCCGGCGTCTTGGCCGAATGCAGCCGGCCGCGCTCGCCGCCCGACAGGCTGCCGACGCGCTTTTGCTGGTCGTTGCCCTTGAAGCTGAAGCGGCCGAGGTAGGCGCGGCTCGGCGTCACGAACTAGAGGCCTTGCGCAACGCGGTGGCTGAATGGATGGATTTCCTCCGCTTCCTCCGCGCCCGCGCGGTGGAATGGATTCCGTGCGGCGCAAACGTATGAAGAACGACCAATTCCACCGCGGAGGCGCGGAGGCGCGGAGAAAGAGCCAGAAGAGGAGACCTCTGTGTCCTCTGCGTTCCCTGCGCCTGAGCGGTGGAACTACCAGCGGCGCGCCACGGCATCCCACCGCAGGCATCGCCGCACGACGATCAGTCGAGCGTCTGGCGGTAGCGCAGCAGCGCGACCGCGCCGAACACCGCGGCGAACGCGGCGATCGCCGCCGCTTCGGGCCACAACGCGGCGAAGTCGCTGCCTTTGAGCAGGATGCCGCGGACGATGCGCAGGAAGTGCGTCAGCGGCAGCGCCTCGCCGATCCATTGCGCCCAGCGCGGCATGCCGCGGAACGGGAACATGAACCCCGACAGCAGGATGTTCGGCAGAAAGTAGAACATCGTCATCTGCATGCTCTGCATCTGCGACCGCGCGACGGTGCTGAACGTGAAGCCGACGGTCAGCGTCGCGACGATGAACAGCAGCACCATTGCCGACAGCAGCGCGACGCTGCCGTGCATCGGCACGCCGAACAGCCAGCGCGCGGCGGCGTAGACGATCGCCACCTGGCAGTAGCCGATCGCGACGTACGGCAGGATCTTGCCGGCCATCATCTCGGCCGGCCGCACCGGGGTGGCGAGCAGGTTCTCGAGCGTGCCGCGCTCGCGTTCGCGAGTCACCGCCATCGCCGTCATCATCACCAGCGTCATCGTCAGGATCACGCCCATCAGCCCGGGCACGACGTTGTAAGCGGTGACGCCTTCGGGGTTGTAGCGCCGGTGCAGCCGCCAGGCGAACGGCGGCGCGCGGCCGTTCAGCGCCGCCAGCGGGCCGCGCAGCTCGCGCCGCAGCGCGAGCTCGGGCAGCGCCTGCAGCGCCGCCACCGCCGGGCCGGTCGCCGCCGGGTCGGTGGCGTCGGCGTAGACCGCGACCGCCGGCCGCTCGCCGCGCAGCATGCGCCGCGAGAAGTCGCCGGGAAAGGCGATGACGAACTGCACGTCGCCGCGTGCGATCAGCGCTTCGGCGTCGGCGTCGGCGACGGTCGCGACGACGCGGAAGTAGCCGCTGGTCTCGACCGCGCGGACGATCGCGCGGACCAGCGGGCCCTGGTCGGCGGCGACGACCGCGGTCGGCAGGTGGCGCGGGTCGCCGTCGATCGCGTAGCCGAAGAGCACGAGCTGCAGCACCGGGATGCCGAGCAGCATGCCGAGCGTCAGCCGGTCGCGTGCCAGCTGCAGCAGCTCCTTGCGCAGCACCGCGACGATGCGCCGCCAGCTATGCCGCATTGGCGCCCTCGCGCGACCGCGACGTCAACGCGATGAACACGTCTTCGAGCCCGGTGTCGATCGCGCTGGCTGCGAACGCCGCGCCGGGTGCGTGCTGCGCGAGCCAGCCGGGCAGGTCGGCGCCGCGCGCTGCGCTGACGTGCAATGCGTTGCCGAACGGCACGACGCGCCACTGCGGGTCGTTCGCCAGCAGCGCGGCGGCGGCGTCGAGCCCCGCGCCGCGCAGCGCCCACGTCGCGAGGTTCGCGCCGGCGACGACGTCGTCGGCGCTGCCGCTGGCGAGCAGCCGGCCGTCGAGCAGATAGGCCAGGCGGTGGCAGCGCTCGGCCTCGTCCATGTAGTGCGTGCTGACGAGCACCGTCATGCCGTGCGCCGCGAGGCGGTGGATGTGCGACCAGAAGTCGCGCCGCGCTGCGGGGTCGACGCCGGCCGTCGGCTCGTCGAGCAGCAGCAGCTCGGGGCCGTGCAGCAGGCATGCGGCGAGCGCCAGGCGCTGCTTCCAGCCGCCCGACAACGTACCCGCCAATTGGCGCCGGCGCGCGAAGAGGCCGAGGTCGTCGAGCGCGCGCCGCACGACCGCGCGTCGGTCGTCGACCGAATGCGCGCGGGCGACGAAGTCGAGGTTCTGCTCGATCGACAGGTCCTCGTACAGGCCGAAGCGTTGCGGCATGTAGCCGACGCGGCGCTTGATCGCGCGCGCCCCGTGGCGGATGTCGTGGCCGAGGCAGCGGCCTTCGCCGGCGTCGGGGACGACGAGTCCACAAAGCATGCGGATCGTCGTCGTCTTGCCGCTGCCGTTCGGCCCGAGGAAGCCCCAGATCTGGCCGCGCCGCACGACGAGCGACAAGCCGTCGACGACGGTGCGCCCGGCGTAGCGCTTCGTCAGCCCGCGGACGTCGATGGCCGGCGCGGGCGCGTCGTTCACGGCGGCGAGGGTGCGGGCCGCACGTCGACCGGCTGGCCCGGATGCAGCGCTGCCGACGCGCTGGACGCGACCGGCAACGCTTCGACGGCGAACACGAGCTTGCTGCGCGTGGCCGCGCCGTAGATCACCGGCGGCGTGAACTCGGGCTGCGGCGACACGTGGACGACGCGCGCCGCCAGCCCCGCCGGGCAGCCGCTGCAGCCGACCGCGACATCGCTGCCGACTCGCGCCTGCGCGAGCAGCGGCTCGGGGACGAAGAAGCGGACCTTGACCGCGCCCGGCGGCAGCAGCACGACGACCGGCGAGCCGGCCGGCACCCATTCGCCGACGCGGTAGATCGTGTCGTAGACCTGCGCGGCCACCGGCGACGCGACCGATTTCTCCTGTTCGCGGCGGCGCGCCAATGCCAGCTCGGCGGCGCTGGCGCGGGCGACCGCCGCCGCCGCGGCGACCGCGTCGTCGCGCGCCGCCTGCGCGGCGACGGCACGCAACGACTGCAGTTCGGCGACGCGTGCCGCGTCGCGGCCGCGCGCGGCGACGAGGTCGTCGAGCCGCGTCGCGCTGACGTAGCCCTGGTTGACGAGCCGGCGG
>CBDUBX010000003.1:0-36372 GCA_965365495.1 uncultured Burkholderiales bacterium | reverse complement strand
CCCGCCTCCGCCGCGGCGCTGTCGACGGCGGAATTCGACGGGCCGCTCACGACGCCGGCGCCTCGGCGGCAACGCGCGCTTCGCGCAGTGTGGCCAGCAGCTTGCGGTCGATCTTGCCGTTCGGGTTGCGCGGCAGCGGGCCGGCCACCGGCTCGATTTCGGCCGGCACCATGTACGCCGGCATCCGCTGGCGGCACTCGGCGAGCAGCGCGCCGATGTCCAGATCGGCGCTGCCGTCGGCCGCGGTGGCGACGACGTGGATCGCCTGCCCGAGCGTTGCGTGTTCGACGCCGAATGCCGCGCACTCGCCGACGCGCCGCGTCGCGTACAGCAGCTCCTCGACCTCGGTCGGGCTGACGCGGTAGCCACTGGTCTTGATCATCTCGTCGCGGCGGCCGATGAAATACAGGAAGCCTTCGGCGTCGCGGCACACCGTGTCGCCCGAGAACACCGCGTACTCGGGCAGCTGCAAACCGGCTTCGCGGCCGCCGATGCCGGGGCGCAGCAGCTTGTAGCGCTCGGCCGTCTTCTCGGCGTCGTTCCAATAACCCTGGCCGACGAGCGGGCCGCGGTGGACGAGCTCGCCCGGTTCGTCGGCGTCGCATTCGCTGCCGTCTTCGCGCAGCACGAGGATCTCGGCGTTCGGAATCGCGCGGCCGATGCTGTCGGGGCGCCGGTCGACCTCGTCGGGCGGCAGATAGGTGCTGCGGAACGCCTCGGTCAGACCGTACATCAGGAACGGCCGGGCACGCGGCACGCGCGCGCGCAGCGCGGTCAGCGTCTCGCGCGGCATCCGACCGCCGGTGTTGGCGAAATAGCGCAAGCGCTCGCCGATCGCGTCGGGCCAGGGAAGCGCCGCGAGCTGGATGTACAGCGGCGGCACCGCGGTCAGACCGGTGACGCCTTCGGCGGCCATCGTCTTCAGCACGTCGCGCGGCAGCAGCACGTTGAGCAGCACCACCCGCGCGCCGGCGTGGAATGCGGTCGTCAACTGGCTGAAGCCCGCGTCGAACGACAGCGGCAGCGCGGCGAGCAACGTGTCCGACGCGACATTGCCGAGGTAGCTGGCGACGCTCTTCGCGCCGGCGACCATGTTGCGGTGCGACAGCACGACCCCTTTCGGTCGGCCGGTCGACCCGCTCGTATAGAGGATCGCCAGCAGGTCGGTGTCGATCACGCGGTGCCCGGGTCGCGGCGCCGCCTGCAGGACGTCGTCCCAGCGGTGCAGCGCGACGCTCCCTTCACTTGCTGCCAGCACCGGCGGCGCGTCGACGACGACGACGTGGCGCAAGTCGGGGCACTGCGCGAGCACCGGCTGCAGCGTCACCAGCCGGTCGGCCGACGTCACGAGCACGCGGACGTTGCAATCGCGCGCCATGAACTCGACCTGTTCGGGCTTGAGCAGCGGGTTCATCGGCACGAACACGCCGCCGGCAGCCGGCGCGCCGAAGCTCGCAACCACGGTCTCGAACCGCTTTTCGAGATAGATGCCGACGCGGCCGGCACGTTCGAGCCCGAGCGCGCGCAGCCCCGACGCGAACGCCGCGACCTGGCGGTGCAACGCCGCGTAGTCGAGCGTGCGCGTGCCGTAGGTCAGCGCGGCGGCGGCGGGCTGGCGCTCGGCGCTGCAGGCGACGAGTTCGTGCAGGAGCGTGGATTCGGTCATGCGTGGCGCGGCGGGAACGATCGGGGTCGGCGGCGGCGACGTGACGACGGTGCCAAGGCAGCGGTGCGCTCGGTCGGCGCAGCCGCAGCAGGGGTCGCCCTCGCGGCCGGAGCGCCGTGCTCCGGGCAGGGCGAGTCAGTGTAGGCCAGCCCCTTCGCCCGCTATCGCGCGGGCCGCGACGAAACGCGGTGCCGAGCGAAATCCCACACACACCGCGTTGCGGAAGCGGATCGACCGACTCCTAGAATGCCGCCTCCGCCGGTACCGAACCGGCGTTGCAGCGACCCCTTGATGGACCCGATCCGCGACGTGCTCCGCACCCTCGACGACGTGCTCAGCCTCGGCGGCCGCGCCCACGACTGGACCCGCGACACGCCGCTGCTCGGCGCCGTTCCCGAACTGGACTCGATGGCCGTCGTCACGCTGATCACGAGCCTCGAAGAACGCTTCGGCATCGCGATCGACGACGACGAGATCGACGGCGCGACCTTCGCGACGGTCGGCAGCCTCGCCGACTTCGTCGCGGCGAAGGCCGGCTGAATCGCCGCCGCCGCGCCGATGGCGGCCGAGCCGCACTTCGCCGACGCCGACGCACGAACCGACGACGCTGACGCCGCCGCTGCGCCGGCGGCGCGTTTTTGCATCTTCCATCCGCCGGCTGGCGGCAGCGCCCGCGGCCACGTGCTCCACGTCCACGCCTTCGCCGAGGAAATGAACAAGAGCCGGCGCATGGCGGCGTTGCAGTCGCGCGCGCTGGCCGCCGCCGGCTACGCGGTGCTGCAGTTCGACCTGCTCGGCTGCGGCGACAGCGCGGGCGACTTCGGCGACGCGACGTGGCAGGCGTGGCTCGGCGACGTCCGCTGGGGCGCGCGCCACTTGCGCCGCCGCGCCGGCGGCGCCGGCGCGCCGCTGTGGCTGTGGGGACACCGCGTCGGCGCGTTGCTCGCCGTGCAGGCGGCGGCAGCGGTCGCCGACGACGCCGGTGCGGCGCCCAACCTGCTGCTGTGGCAGCCGGTCATCGCGGGGCGGACCGCGCTGCAGCAGTTCCTGCGCCTGAAGGCCGCCGGCGAGCTGCTCGACGGCGGCGGCAAGGGCGTGACCGATGCGCTGAAGCGCGAGCTGGCCGCCGGGCGCGACGTCGACGTCGCCGGCTACCGCATCTGCGCGGCGCTCGCCGCCGGGCTCGACGCGGCGACCCTCGCACCGCCGCCGCCGCCGGCGCACGCCGTTTGGCTCGAGGTGGCGGGCAGCGACCCGGCCGAGCTGTCGCCGGCCGGCCGCGGGGCGGTCGCGCGCTGGCGCGACGCCGGCTGGCGCGTCGACGCGGCGGCGGTCGTCGGCCCGGCGTTCTGGCAGACGACCGAAATCGAAGACGCGCCGGCGCTGGTCGAGCGCGCGACCGAATCGCTGCTGGCGGCGACCGCGGCCGCCGACGCGGCCCCGACCGCAGGCGCACGATGAGCTCCGTCCCGGACGGCGGGCGCTGTCTCGCGACGCACGAGTCTCACGCGGCGCCGCCGGCGCCGCACCCGGTGTCGACGCTTGGAACGATGCCGCCAGCGGCCACGGCGGCGGGCGCCGCGCCGCAGATGCCATCGGCCGCGGTCGCCGAGCGGGCACTCGCCTTCGACTGTCGCGGAGAGCGCCTGGTCGGCGTCGTATCGCTGCCGGCAGGCCGCAGCGCAGCCGACACCGCGCTCGTCGTCGTCGTCGGCGGGCCGCAGGTGCGCACCGGCAGCCACCGCCAGTTCACGCGGCTGTGCCGCGAGGCCGCCGCGGCCGGCGTGCCCGCGCTGCGCTTCGACGTCCGCGGCATGGGCGACGCCAGCGGCGCGTTGCGCGCGTTCGACGCGATCGACGACGACATCGCCGCGGCCATCGACGCGCTGCAGCGCGCCGTGCCGGCGGTGCGCCGTGTCGTGCTGTGGGGGCTGTGCGACGGCGCGTCGGCGGCGCTGCTCTACGTGGACGCGCGGCGCGACGCGCGCGTGGCCGCTGTCGCGTTGCTCAACCCGTGGGTCCGGTCGGCGGCGACGCTCGCCCGCACCCACGTGCGCCACTACTACTGGCACCGGCTGCGCCAGCCGGGCTTCTGGCGCAAGCTGCTCCGCGGCGGCGTCGCGTTCGCCGCGCTGCGCGACCTCGTCGCCGCGGTGCGCACCGCCCGCGGCGGCGGCGACCGCGCGGCTGCGTCGCCGGCGACTTTCCAGCAGCGCATGCTCGCCGGCGCCGAGGCCTTTGCCGGGCCGATGCTGTGGGTGCTGAGCGGCCGCGACTACACCGCGCGCGAGTTCGTCGAGCTGCTGGCGCACGAACCGCGGTGGCAGGCGGTGGCCTGCCGGCGCGGTGTCGAGCGGCTCGACGTCGCCGCCGCCGACCACACCTTCTCGACGCGGGCCGACGAGGACGCGGTCGTCGCCGCGACGCTGCGCTGGCTGGCCACCGAGGCGCCGGTCGCCGCGCGATGAGCGCCGCGTCGCTGCGCGAGCGCTGGCGCACGCTGGTGCAGCGCCACGGCAGCGCGCGCGTCGCGGCCCTGCTCGTCGGCCACCGGCTGCTGCAGCGCGCCAGCGGCGGTCGCGCCGGCATCGTCCCCTACCTGCTCGTCGCGCAGCCGATCGGCGCCGCGTCGCGCGTCGCGATGCGCGGCGATCCGAACACCGTCGTCAAGCGCATCATGGCGACCGACCCGGTGATCGCGGCCTTTCCGCGGCCGGCAGCGGTCGTCGCCGAGCGTTTCGCCGCCGGTCACGAGTGTCACGTCGCGATCGTCAAGGGCGCGTTCGCCGGTCACATCTGGATCGCCCGCGGCGGCCACGCCGAGGACGAGGTGCGCTGCCGCTACGAGATCGCCGACCCGGCCGCCGCGGTGTGGGACCACGACGTCTACGTCGTGCCCAAGCTGCGGCTCGGACGGACGCTGGCGCGCCTGTGGCACAGCGTCGACGGCGCGCTCGCCGCCGAAGGCGTGCGCTGGACTTTCAGCCGCATCAACCGTTTCAGCGCCGCGTCGCTGAAGTCGCACCGCCGGCTTGGCGCGGTCGTCGTCGACCGCGTCGTCTTCGTCGTCGTCGGTCGGCTGCAGCTCGCGCTCGGCGGGCGCGGCGTCGGCGTCCACCTGCAGCTGGCCGACGGCGGCGGCCCGCGCTTCGTGCTGCGCGAGCCGTCGCCGTCGGCCGCGCGCTGACGGCGCGCGTTGAGCGGCTTCGCCGCTGCCGCGCGGGGCGAGAACTTCGTCACCGCGGCGGCTTTCCCGTCGACCGGCGCCCTGGGTACGCACAGTGACGCTGCCTAGAATCGTCGGCCGCCTTCGACCGCGCCCGAACCGCGGTCGCCTCGCGACCCCGCCGATGCCGTTGTCCACTTCCAACCCCCGAGCGCCGCTGGACTCGCGTGCCCGGCTGCGCCGCCGCTGGGCCCGCGCCGCGGCCGTCGCCGCGTACGCGGCGCTGCCGCTGATCGCCGTCGCGCAGCCGATGCTGAACGTCTGCGGCCCGATCGAGAACGCCTACGGCCCGTACGACTACCGAACCGCGCGCAACAAGCTCGAGATCGTCGAGCGCTACCACTTCAAGCCCGAAGTCGAAGCGCTGATCCGCAAGTCGAACCAAAGCGGCGTGTCGATCGGCGGCAACCTCGATTACACGTTGCGCGCGTCGCCCAACCACCACCGCGCATTGCTCGCGATGACGAGCTACGGCGCGCGGCTCAAGACGACCCAGGTGCCCGGCGCCGACTATCCCGTCGAGTGCTATTACGACCGCGCACTGCGCTTTGCGCCCGACGACGCGGTGGTGCGGATGCTGTACGCGCGCTACCTGTCGCAGCAGGGCCGCACCGATGCCGCAGTGCAGCAGCTCGAGCACGTCGGCCGCGAGCTCGGCGACAACGCGATCACGCTCTACAACGTCGGCCTCGTCTACTTCGACATGAAGCGCTACGACAAGGCACTCGAGTACGACCACCGTGCGAAGGCGCAGGGCTGGACGCGCCCCGAGTTGCAGCAGTCGCTGCGCGCCGTCGGCCAGTGGCGCGACCCGCCGCCGGCGGCCGTCGGCTCGTCGCCGGTGGCGGCGCCGGCAGGCTCGTCGCCGGCCGCGGGTGGGGCGGCGCCGGCGATGGCGGCGTCGGCCGCCCCGGGCGACGCTGCATCGGGCGCTGCGCAGCGCCGCTGACCGTGCCGCCGCGCACGGTCTTGATGGTCGCCTACCACTTCCCGCCGCTGGCGGGCAGCAGCGGCATCCAGCGCACGTTGCGCTTCGTGCAACACCTGCCGGCGTTCGGCTGGCAACCGCTGGTGCTGACGATCCGTCCGCAGGCCTACGAGCGCACCAGCGATGACCTTCTCGGCGTCGTGCCGCCGACGGTGCCGGTGCGCCGGGCGATCGGCTTCGACGCGGCGCGCGAGCTCGCCGTCGGCGGCCGCTACGCGGCGTGGCTGGCGCGTCCCGACCGCTGGATCAGCTGGCGATTCGACGGCGTGCGCCAGGGCTTGAAGATGGTTCGCGAGTTCGCGCCGAAGGCGATCTTCAGCACCTACCCGATCGCCACCGCGCACGTGATCGGCGCGGCGCTGGCGCGGCGCACCGGGCTGCCGTGGGTCGCCGACTTCCGCGATCCGATGGCGCAGGAAGGCTACCCGCCCGACCCGCGCACGTGGCAGCAGTACGCGCGCGTCGAAGCCGACGCTGCCCGGCGCGCGCGGCTGAACCTGTTCACGACGCCGAGCGCGCTGCGGATGTACCGCCAACGGTACCCCGACGCCGCGCCGCGGATGGCACTGCTCGAGAACGGCTACGACGAGGAAACCTTCGCCGGCGACGACGACACGGCCGACGCCGCGCCGTTGAACCCGGGGTGCACGACGCTGCTGCACAGCGGCGTCGTCTACGCGTCCGAGCGCAATCCGACGCAGCTCTTCGCCGCGCTGGGCGCGCTGCGCCGGCAGGGCTGGCTCGACCGCAGCCGGCTGCGCATCCGCTTCCGCGCGGCGGTCCACGACGCGCTGCTGCGGCGGCTGGCCGCCGAGCACGGGGTCGAGGCGGCGGTCGAGATCTGCCCGCCGGTCGGCTACCGCGAAGCGCTGGCCGAAATGCGTCGCGCCGACGGCCTGCTCGTGCTGCAGGCCGAGAACTGCAACGCGCAGATCCCGGCCAAGATCTACGAATACCTGCGCGCCGGGCCGCCGATCCTCTGCCTGTCGCACCCTGACGGCGACACCGAGGCGTCGCTGCGCGCCGCCGGCGTGGCCAGCCACGCGCGGCTCGACGACGCCAAAGCGATCGCCTCGCTGCTGCAACGTTTCGTCGCCGACCACGCGCGCGGCGCGACCGCCGGCTACGTCGCCCGACCCGACGCGGTGCGCGAGGCGTCGCGCCGCGGCCGCGCCGCGGCGCTCGCACAGCACCTCGACCGGCTGGCCTGACGTGGCCGCGCGACGCAAGCCGGCATGCGGCGGCCGCGACGCCAGGGCCGCCCCGCACGGTCGGCGAACCTGATGTCGACCCGCCGCTCGCTCGGCTTGATGGGCGCGACGCGAGCCGTCGTCGTCGCGTTGAGCTTCGTCACCGTCGTCATCGTGTCGCGGCTGCTGACGCCCGAGGAGATCGGCATCTTCTCGGTGTCGGTCGCGCTGCTCGGCATCGCCCACGTGTTTCGCGACTTCGGGGTCGCCGGGTTCCTGATGCAGACGCCCGAAGTGACGGCGCAGCGCAAGCGCGCGGCGTTCACCGTCACGCTCGGATTCTCGTCGACGATCGCGGTCGTGTTGGCGCTGCTGGCACCGCTGGCCGCGCGCTTCTACGACGAGCCGCGCATCGCGAATGTGCTGTGGATGCTCGCGGCCAACTTCCTGATCCTGCCGTTCGGCGCGCCGCTGCGCACGCTGCTGCAGCGCGACCTGCGCTTTCGCGCGCTGGCCACCGTGAATCTGTCGAACCACGTCACGCAGTCGGCGGTGACGATCGGCGCGGCGGCCGCCGGCGCGAGCTATCTGAGCATGGCCTGGGGCTCGGTCGCCGGCAACATCGCCAACGTGGTCGTGCTGATTGCGGTGTCACCGCGCGGCGCGCTCGACTGGCCGACCCGCCACGGACTGCGCGAGGTGCTGTCGTTCGGCACCAAGTCGTCGGTCGCGCACCTCTCCAACGCTGCCGGCTTGGCGGCCCCCGACCTGGTCCTCGGTCGCACGCTGGGCTTTGCCGACGTCGCGTTCTACAGCCGCGCCAAGGGGCTGATCGGCATGGCGTTGCACCAATTGATGGTCGTCGTCCATCAGGTGTTCCTGCCGACCTTCGCCAAGGGCGCGCGGGACGGGCTCGACACCGCCGCGCTGTACGCGAGGACGACGGCGTTGCTGCTCGGCGTGACCGTGCCGACGATCGCACTGCTCGCCGTGCTGGCGCCGCCGCTGATCGTCGCGCTGTTCGGCCCGACGTGGGCGCGGTCGGCGCCGCTCGGCACGCTGTTCTGCACCTTCGCGCTGCTGACCGCGCCGTTCGCGTTGGCCAACAACGCGCTTACCGCGACCGGCCACGTGGGTGCGCTGATGCGCGCGAGCCTGTCGATCGAGGCGACGCGGATCGCGGTGCTCGCGACGTCGATCTGGCTGCCTCTCGAATCGGTCGTCGCGCTGCTCGGGCTGGTGTCGGTGACGTCGGCGGCCAACTACTACGCTGCGTTGCGTCGCCATGTCGGTCTCCGGGCCGCCGCGTTGCTAGCGGCGGTGTGGCGCTCGTACGCTCTGGCCGCGGTGACGGTCGCGTTGCCGCTGGCGCTGCGGCTGGCCGACGGCGTCTGGTTCGAGCTGTCGCCGTGGTGGCTGGTCGCGATCGCACTGCCGCTGGCACTGGCCGCTTGGGGCGCGGGGTTGGCGGTGTTGGCGCATCCGCTGCGCGGCGAAGCCGCGGCGCTGCTGCATGCGGCGCGAAAGCGGCTGCGCCGCAATCGCCAGGGCGACGCGTGAAGCGGGTGGCGATCACCGCCGTGGACCCCGGGTTGGTGGCTCGAGTTGCCGACTCGGCTCGTGCCGAGTTCGAAGGCGCAGCGCCGCAACTGGCCGACGCTTGGCGCATCGACAACCCGTACTCGACGGTGTGGTGCCTCGAGATGCACGCCGGCGGGCGGTCGCGCCGCTATTTCGTCAAGGCGTCGAAGCGCCCGCGCGCCGACCCCAGCAGCATGCGTCTAGCGCTGCAACGCGAGTACGAGATGCTCGTTCGCCTGCGCGACGACGGGCTGCCCGACGGTCGCGCCGCGGTGGTCACGCCGCTCGCGTTCTATGCCGACATCCCGGCACTGGCGACGGTGGCCGCCGACGGCACGACGCTGCGCCGGGTCTACGCGCGCGACGCGCGTCGCTGGAGCCCGCCTGCAGCCGGACGGCGGCTGTGCGGGCTGGTGGGCACCGCCGGCGAATGGCTGGCAAGTTTTCAGGACCGTACCGCCGTGGGCTCGGCACCCTTTTCGGTCGACGAGCTCGTCGACTATCTCGGCGTGCGACTCGAGCGCCTGGCCAGGCGGGCGCTGCCGCGTGGCGTGCCCGACACCGCAGCGATCGTCGCCGGCGCACGCCGGCGCGCCGAAGCGCTCGGTGCCGGCGGCGTCCCCCACGCCGCGCGCCACAACGATTTCGCGAGCCACAACGTCGTCGCCACCGACGACGCGCTGCGCGTGCTCGACTTCCAGGCCTGCGACACCGGGCCGTGCGTGTTCGACGCGTGCAATTTCTGGCTCGAACTCGAATGGCTCAAGCTCGACCCGAGCTACAGCGTCCAGTTGTTGGCGAAGATGCAGCGCGAATTCATCGCCGGCTATGGTCGAATCGATCCCGACGACGCGACTTTCGAGTTGGCGCGGCTGCGCTACACGGTCAATCGTCTGCTCAACGAGGTCGATGCCCGCGGCCGCTGGAGCGCCTGGTCCTGGCGTCGGCAGCGCACCGTCGGCGCGACCACGGCGTGGTTGCGCCGCTTCGGCGCCGTCGCCGTCCCATAACCCTCCGCACCCGATGACGCTATACGCCACCGTCCCGCGCCGCGGCCACGACGCACCGCACGCGCCCGCAGCGCTCATCTCACCGGCGGGTGCCGTCCGCATCGCCGGCGGGACGTTCGAACGCAGCGGCGCCGCACCCGACGTCGTCGCCGTCGGCGACGACGCGGTCGTGGCGTGGGGCCGGCCCCGCTTTGCCACCACCGAACTCGCCGCGATCGCGCTGCGCGACGGCGCGGCCGCGGCGTGGCACGCGGCGTTCGCCCGCCACGCCGGGCGCGCGCCGGCGCAGGCCCGCGGTCGCTGGGCGGTGCTGGTCGTGCAGCGGCAACCGCAGCGCGTGTGGTTCGCGACCGACCGCTTCGCGACGTGGCCGTTGTGCCACGCGGTCGCCGCCGACGGCACGCTGCACGTCGCCGACCGCGCCGACGCGCTGCCGGGTCGCGCACTGTCGGCGGCGGCGGTGTTCGCTTACCTCTACCACCATTGCATCCCGGCACCGCTGACCGTCTTCGACGGCGTGCAGCGGCTGCCCGCGGCCCACGTCGCGTGCTGGCAAGACGGCACGCTGCGCATCGAGCGCCATTGGGCACCGGCGTTCGACGCGGTGCGCCGCGACGACATCGACGCGGCGAAAGCCGAGTTCCTCGACCTCGTCACGCGCAGCGTCGAGCGCGACGCCGACGGCGCCGACACCGGCGCGTTCCTGTCGGGCGGCACCGATTCGTCGACGGTCTCCGGCTTGTTGTGCCGCTCGCTGGGCCGCCCGGCCGACACCTATTCGATCGGCTTCGACGCCAGCGGCTACGACGAGATGGCCTACGCCGAACTCGCCGCGCGCCACTTCGGCACCCGCCACCACAAGTACTACGTGACACCGGACGACCTGCTGCACGGCATTCCGCAAGTCGCGGTGCACTACGACCAGCCGTTCGGCAACTCGTCGGCGGTGCCGGCGTGGATCTGCGCGCGGCGCGCGCGCGACGACGGGCGCGAGCGGCTGCTCGCCGGCGACGGCGGCGACGAGCTGTTCGGCGGCAATGCGCGCTACGCCAAGCAGCGCGTCTTCGAGTGGTATGGCCACGTGCCGGAGTGGCTGCGCCGCGGCGTCGTCGAGCCGGTGCTCGCAACGCCGCTGGCGCGGACGCTGCCGCTCGGCAGGAAGGGCGCGAGCTACGTCGAGCAGGCGCGCGTGCCGCTGCCGCGGCGCACCGAGATGTACAACCTGCTGCGCCGGCTCGGCGTGCACGACGTGCTGACCGACGCCTTCGTCGCGCGGGTCGACCCCGACGCGCCGGTGCGCGAGCAGGAGGCGGTGTGGGACGCGGTCGGCGCGCGGTCGGTGCTGAACCGCATGCTCGCGCTCGACTGGAAGTACACGCTCGCCGACAACGACCTGCCGAAGGTCGTCGGCACGACGCAGCTCGCCGGTGTCGACGTCGCGTTCCCGCTGCTCGCCGACGAACTCGTCGACTTCTCGTTGATGTTGCCCGACGACTGGAAGCTCAAGGGCGGCACGCTGCGCTGGTTCTTCAAGGAAGCGCTGCGCGACGTGCTGCCGGCCGAGATCATCGCCAAGAAGAAGCACGGCTTCGGGCTGCCGTTCGGCGTCTGGGCGTGCGCGCACGCGCCGCTGAATGCGATGGCGCGCGACGCGCTGGGGTCGATGGCCGGTCGCGGCATCGTCCGCCCCGACTTCGTCCGCGCGCTCTTCGACATCCACCTGCCGGCGCACCCGGGGTACTACGGGGAGATGGTGTGGATCCTGATGACGCTGGAGTTCTGGCTCCGCACCCACGCCCCGGACGCGACCTTCGCCGACTGAGCCGCCGCGCGTGGCTCGCGCTGGCCGCAGCGGCCGGCGCGCCGGCGGCCATCGGTGCCGCGCCGGCGGCGCCGGCACTGCCGCCGGGCCGCGTGCTGCGCGTCGGCCCGGGCGAGGCGCTGAAGGCGCCGTCGGACGCGGCGCGCGTCGCACGCGACGGCGACACCGTCGAGGTCGTTGCCGGCATCTGGGACGGCGACGTCGCGACGTGGCTGCAGGACCGGCTGACGCTGCGCGCCGTCGGTGGCGTCGTGCGGTTGCGCGCGGCGGGCCGCAGCGCGGGCGGCAAAGGCATCTGGGTCGTCCGCGGCGGCCGCGTCGCCGTCGAAGGCTTCGAGTTCAGCGGCGCGCGCGTCGCCGACCGCAACGGCTGCGGCATCCGTTTCGAGACCGGGCGGCTGCACGTCGCCGGCTGCCGCTTCGTGGACAACGAGATGGGGCTGCTGACGAACCACGACGCCGATGCCGAGCTCGTCGTCGAACGCTGCGAGTTCGCGCACAACCGCCGCCCCGACGGCCACAACCACAACCTCTACGTCGGGCGCATCGCCCAGCTCGACGTGCGCCACAGCCACTTCCACGACGCCGAGACAGGCCACCTGCTGAAGTCGCGCGCACGCCGCAGCGTCGTCGTCGCCAACCGTCTCGTCGACGGCGGCGGCCGCGCGAGCTACGAGCTCGAGTTCCCGAACGGCGGCCACGCGATCGTCGTCGGCAACGTCGTCGCGCAGTCGGCTGCCACGCGCAACCCGACGATCGTCGCGTGGGGCGCCGAAGGCCTCGTCTGGCCGGACAACGCGCTCGTGATGGCGCACAACACCGTGGTCAACTTCGCGCCGCGTCCGGCGCGCTTCGTGCGCCTGTTCCGCACGCCCGACGAGGCCCGGCTGGGCAACAACCTGTGGGTCGGCGCCGGTGGGCTGCAGGTGCCGCCATCGGCCGAACGCGTCGGCAACCGCCACCTGCGGCTCGACGAGCTCGTCGACGCCGCCGGCGGCGATTTCCGCCCGCGGGACGTCGCTGCGGTAACGGCCGCGGCGCTGCCGTTCGCGCTCGGCATCGACGACCGCGCATTCGCGGTGCCACGGCACGGCGCGGGCGGCGGAAAGCCGGTCTGCGGCGCGCTGCCCGGCGTGGGCTGATCCGGCGGCGCCACAGCCAACGCGCGCCACGCCGGTGCCGGCGTGGCTACACCTACCGCCGCGACGACGCTGCAGACGATGCTCCGGACGGCCGCCGCGACGACGACGATCGCCGACGGCCGGGCGCCGGCACTCCGCTCGGCCGCGTCGTGTGCACTGCGCACCCCCTCGTCCATGGGGTTGCCGTGCGGTCGGGATTACCGCGGGCGACGGCGTGCTGGCTACCATCGTCGGTTCACGCGGGGCCGACCGTTCGCGGTCGCCGACGCCCCGCCCGCGGCCCGGCCGCCGCCCGCCCGCGGGCCCCTCGAAAGCCACCGATGCCCCTGCCCTCTTCCTCCACCGGCGCGGCGTCGCGCCGCGCTGCCACGGCAGCGGCATTCGCCGCCGCGCTGACGCTGCTCGCGGCGTGCGGCGGCGGCGACGGCGCCGCCGAGCCCACCGTCCAGCCGTTCAACGCCGTCGTCACCGCCGCCGGCGGCGCGGCGACGATGGATGGCGCGGTCGAACGGACCAAGGGCTATCTGAAGCACGGCGCGTCGGTGCTGCGCGGTGCCGGCATCGCGCCCCAGCAGGCGATGTTCCGCATCGCAGTGCCGCAGCGCGGTCACTACGAGGTCTACGCATGGTGGCCCGAATCGGCCGTCGGCGCCGGCGCGATCGACGCCCGCGTCGACGGCGTCGCCGCCGGCGACGCGGTGCAGCTCGACCAGACCGAACTCGGGGGACAGTGGAACTTGCTCGGCGTGCACGAGCTCGATGCGCGCGGTGCGACCGTCGTGTTGCGCGCGCCGGCCGGCGTGCGGTTGTACGCCGACGCCGTGCGCGTGCGCTGGGTCGGCGCCGAGGCACCGCCGCTGGCGCTGGCGACGACCGAGCTGCCGCTGGCCGACAAGGATGACGCCTACACCGCGGTCGTCCACGGCTGGGCCGGCCGGCCGCCGTACCGCTACGCGATCGTCGACGGCGACCTGCCGGACGGCCTCGACTTCGACGGCGCGACCGGCACGTTCACCGGCGTGCCGTCGCAGGCCGGCAGCCACGCATTGCGCGTGCGCGTCACCGACCGCGATGGCCGCACCGCCGAAGGCGCGCTGACGATCGATGTCGTGCAGTCCAACGACACGCCGGGGTCGGTGCCGCCGCAGCCGTTCCGGCTGCAAGGCGACCGCAAGGTGCGGCTCGACGCCGGCGGGTCGGGCGGGCCGGAGCTCGGCGCGCTGCCGGGCATTCTTCGGGCGATGCCAGAGGGCGCCTGGGCAAAGGTCAACGTCGGCCCGTTCTCCGACGCCTGGGTGCCGGCCGAGCTGCGCAACAAGCTCGCCAGCGGCAACCCGCCGCCGTCGAAGATCATCACCGCGTGGAGTTCGTTCGCCTGGGATTCGAACCGCGGCAACCTGATCCTCTACGGTGGCGGCCACGCCAACTATCGTGGCAACGAGATCTACCTGTGGCGCGCGGCGACGCAGCGCTGGGAACGCGGCTCGCTGCCGAGCGCGATGGTGCAGAACGTCAACGGACGCTGGAACGCCGTCGACAGCGCCGACGCCGCGCCGGCTTCGGCGCACACCTACGACAACACGGCGTTCCTGCCGGGCGTCGACCGCCTCGTCGTCATCGGCGGCGCGGCCGACAGCAACGGCGGGCTCTATCTGCGATTGGCCGCCGACGGCGGTGACCGGGCGACCGGCCTGTACCTGTGGGACCCGTCGCGCGCGCACCCCGACCGCGTCGGCGGCACCACCGGCTCGCACGTGCAGCGCGAGGGGCCGTTTCCCGAGATCGTCGGCGGCCAGATGTGGTCGAACCGTGAGATGTACCTGAACGATCCGACTGCGCCGACCGCCAGCTTCGTCAACGGCTGCTCGGCGGTGACGAAAGAGGACGGCAAGGACGTCGTCATCTACCGCAACGCCGTCAACGGTGGCGTCTACAAGCTGACGATGACCGACGCGGCGAACCCGGCGTCCGACGTCTGGCGCAAAGTCGGCCGGAAGTGGAACGGCTCGGGTACGAAGGCCACCTGCAGCTACGACCCGGTGCAGCAGCTGTTGCTGCGCACGTCGACGCAGACGGTCCCGTTCGTTTACTGGCCGCTCGAAAACGCGACGTCGAACACGCGCGACGTCAACGTGACGCCGGCCGATCCGACCGGTACCTTCATGCCGGCGCTGGCGCGCGGTGACGTCAGCATCGCCAACTGCGGCCTCGAATTCGACCCGCGGCGGCGCAACTACAAGCTGTGGTGCGGCGGCGGCGGCGTGTGGCAGCTGACGCCTCCGGCGACGGTGTCGCCGAACGGCTGGACGATCGTCCCGCTCACGCCGGTGGGCACGCCGGTGCCCGACCCGACGGTCGCCAACGGCGTGCTCGGTAAATGGAAGTACATCGAGCAGCTCGATGCGTTCATGGCGCTGCAGGACTCGGTGCAGGGCAACGTGTGGCTGTACAAGCCGGTCGGCTGGATCGACCCGGGCGGTGGCGGCGACCCGCCGCCGGTGAACCAGGCGCCGATGGTGGCGCTGACGCAGCCGTTCGGCGGCGCGTCTTACGTGCACGGGAGCGCAGTCGCGTTGGCCGCCGACGCAGCCGACGCCGACGGCACCGTCGTACGCGTCGAGTTCTTCGCCGGCACCGAGCGCATCGCCGACCTCGCCGCGGCGCCGTACGCCGCGTCGTGGACCGCGCCGGCGCCGGGCAGTTACGCGATCACCGCGCGCGCCACCGACAACGGCGGGCGGCAGACGACGTCGACGGCGGCGACGATCACCGTCGCGCCCGCGGCCAATGCCCCGCCGACGGTGGCGGTGACGCAGCCGGGGGCCGGCGCGGTGTTCACCGCCGGCACGTCGCTCGCGATCGTTGCCGAAGCCGGCGACGGCGACGGCCGCGTCGTTCGCGTCGACTTCTACGCCGGCGTCGTGAAGATCGGCGAGGCGACCGCGGCGCCGTTCTCGATGCTCTGGTCGGCGCCCGTGGGCACGCACTCGCTGACCGCGATCGCCTACGACGACGGCGGCGCGCAGGCGGTGTCGGCGCCGGTGATGATTCGCGTCGACGCGGCCGGCGGCGGCGGCGACGTGCGCACGGTGACGATCCAGCGCGGCGTCGGTACGTCGGCGGTGGCCGACGTTTACCTGTCGAGCTATTCGAAGTCGAAGAACTACGGCGCCTACGATTCGCTGCTCGAGCTGACCCAGTACAACTCGATGCTGCGGATGGCGATCTTCCACAGCGAAGGCGGGCCGGTGCCGAACGGCGCGACCATCGATGCGGCCGTGCTGTCGTTCTACAAGTCTTCGTCGTACAGCGTGAACTACGGCGTGCACCGCATGCTGCTGCCGTGGTCGGAAACGCAGGCCACGTGGAACCAGCGGCTGACCGGCGAGGCATGGACCGCACCCGGCGGCAAGGTCGCCGATGCCGACTACGCCGCGGTGCCGACGGCCACGGCGATCGTCGGCTACGACGCCGGCTGGCTGTCGTTCGACGTCACCGCGCACGTGCAGCAGATGAGCAGCACGGTGATGGCGCCGAACCACGGTTGGCGGCTGCAGCCGGTCGGCGGGTCGGGCGGTTCGTCGCTCAAGCGGTTCCACAGCAGCGACTACGCCGCCGACCCGACGCTGCGGCCGAAGCTCGTCGTCAGCTACCGCTGAGCGAGCCGCCGTTGCGCGACGACGCGCCGCCGCGCGCCGACCGCCGGCGCTGGATCGGCGGTGTTCCGGCGCTGGTGGCGGCAGCGGCCGGCCTCGGCGGCGCCGATGCGGCACGTGCGCGCACGCTGGCGGCGATCGAAGCGCTCGCGCCGGGCGAGAGCCGGGTGCTCGGCGAGGCCGCCGTCGACGGCGACTTCAACGCCACCGCGCGGCGCTACGGGCTCGACGAGACCGGCCCGCGCGCGCGCAACTACTGCCTGAAGATGGTGTGGGCGCCCGAGCGCCGCACCGCGATCTACCTCGGCGCCAACCACGGCGTGCCGCACCGCCTGAACGACGTCTGGGAGTTCGACCTCGCGGCACTGCGCTGGACGTTGCTGTACGCGCCCGACCTGCCGCGCGATTACAAGGGGCTGGGCACCGACGCCAGCGACGTCGTGTTCCGCGACGGCGTGCTGCGCACGCAGCGCGGCGGCCCGGCGATCATCGGCCACACGTGGTCGGGCGTCACGTGGGACCCCGAACGCCAGCGCGTGTGGTTCATGAACGCCTGGCCGGCCGACGTCGACGCGGCGATCCGGCGCGTCGGCGGCGACCCGGCGCGGCGCGCGCCGGGGCCGCCGTTGTGGTCGTTCGACCCCGCCGAACGGCGCTGGCAGCCGATCGTCACGCCGCCGCCGCACCCCCGTGCGGCGTTCGGCGGGCTGCTGGAACACGTGCCCGATCTCGGCGGCGCGATCTGGCACATGAACAACTGGCAGCTGCGCCGCACCTGGCTGTACGACGGCGAGTCGAACCGCTGGCGCGACCTGCGCGCCAATGGCGGCGGCCAGGCGTTTCGCGAGCACGCACCGGTGGCCGAGGTCGTCGGTTACCACGACGCCGCGCGGCGGCTTGTCGTCACGCGCGTCGGCGAGCGCATGCACCACTTCGACGTCGCCGCGCGGCGCTGGACGCGGCTGGCGGCGCCGGCGCGCGCCGACGGCGCTGCGTCGGCCGCCGCGGTCGCCTTGGCGAAAGCGACGGCCGCCAGCGGCGCGCACGTCCCGCGGGGCCATTCGGCGCGCACCGCGTTCGTCCACGACGCCGCCAGCGGCGACGGCCTGTTGTTCGACACGCCGAGCCGGACGCTGTGGCGCTACCGGATCGGTGCGGGGACCTGGTCGCGGCTCGCCTGGCGCGGTCCGCCGCCGCCGACCCGCGGCCCGCGACCGCTGTGCTATGCCGACGCGGCGCGGTCGGTGATTGTCGTCGTCGACGATCGCACCGTCTGGTGCGGCCGCGTCGGCCCGGCCTGATCGGCGGCACGATGGACGCATCGAAGTGGCGCCGGCGGCTCTTTCGCGTCCAGGACCACTGCGTGTTCGAGGCCGACTGCCGCTGCGCCGCAGCGGTCGACTGGCCGGCGCATGAAACGCCGATCCGCTTCAGTGCCCGCGAACCGCTGGCCGCGCAGTGGGTCGAGCAGCTGCTCGCGGTGCGCCGCCACGACGGCGAATACGTCGCCGACGTCCGCGCCGGCAAGGCCGAAGGAGTCGTCGTCGTCGTCGACGGCCGCATCGTCCACAGCGCCTACCTGATGTTCGGCAACAAGACCGCGTGCCTGCTCGGCTTCGGCCGCGGCGTCGGCCTGCTCGGCAACGCCCACACCGACGACGCCTACCGCGGGCGCGGCTGCCAGGCGCGGTCGGCGCGCGAGCGCGTCGCGATGGCGCGCGCCGCAGGGCTCGACCGCGTGATCTCCGAAACCGCTTGCGACAACGTCGCGTCGCAACGCGGGCTCGAGAAGGCCGGGTTGACCCCGGTCGGCCGCGTGCGCTTCGCGGTACTGCTGAACACGCTCGTGCTGCGCACGCGGCGGCCGCGCGCGTCGATCGCGCGCGTCGCCGTCTGCATCTGACGCGCGAGACCCGCTGCGGCGGACAGCCTCGGCGACGAGCGATGTCGCCGCGGGGCGCGGCCCGCTAGGAAGCGCGCGCGAAGCCGAAGCGCAGCGCGCGCTTGAGCCGCGACTTCACGCCCCAGCGCTCGGCGAGCGCGCCGGCGCGCGACGCCAACGAGTCGATCGTCGCGTGCGCGCGGATCAGCGCCGCGCGTGTCCACGACCGACGCACGAACAGCACGTTGGCGCAGTCGAGCTCGTGCGTCGCGAACAGCCGCTTGTGGTCCGACTGGCCTTCGGTGAAGTCGAACACCGCGTAACGTTGCTCGGCGAACAGCTCTTCGAGCGCCAGCCACTGCAGCACCGTGCCGACCGAGTGCTTCAGGTAGTCGGGGTCGTAGCCGAGGTAGGCGTAGACGACCGCGCCGTCGACGACCGGACAGTACAGGTACGACACCGGGCGCTCGCCGTCGAACAGGATCCACGCGCGGACTCGGTCTTCGGCCGCGGCTTCGGTCATCTGCGCGACGAAGTCGGCGTCGTCGGGGATGCCGGCGTCGAGCAGCCGCTCCTGGTAGGTCAGTGCCGACACCGCGCGCGCCAGGTGGTGGAACACGGGCATCTCGTCGACGCTGCGGTAGCTGCGCCAGCGCAGCTCGCCGTTGCAGTGGTCGCGGAACTTGCGCACCTTGCGCTGCAGCGTCGAACGCGTCTTCGCCGAGAACTTCTGCTTGTACGCCTCGAAGCCGATCGCCAGGTCGATGTAGCAGTGCCGGTACTGCAGCAGCACGTAGCGGATGTGGCCGTCGACGACCGCCAGCCGCGGCAGCACGCCGGCCACCGGTAGCGCGCGCAACAGATAGCCCACCGCGGTCGCGTCGGCGCCGGCACGCGACAGCGCCGGCTCGGTGGGCGGCCGCGGCGACGCGACGGCCGGCGCGCGGTCGGCGAGCGGCACCGACCGCACGAGCAGCGGCAGGCGCACGCGAAACGCGGTCCAGTCGCCGACGCCGAACTTCAGCGCGAACGGGCGCAGCGTCCAGCCGCCTTCGCGGCGCGGCGCCGGCGCAGCGGTGGCGGCGTCGCTCATCGGTACGCCCGCCGCCACAACTGCTCGCCGACGCGCCACGCGCTGCGGTGCGCCGTGCCGGCGAGCGGCGCCGGCTGCGCCGCCAGAGGTGTCGGGTCGAAGCCGCGAAAGCCGCGCGTGCAGAACACGTCGCGGTGGCGGTCGAGCAGCTCGCACAGCCGGCGCATCCGCGACACGACGACCGGGTCGGCGCGACGCTTCGACGGTGCCAGCAATTCGAAGTTGTGCGACAGCAGCACGAACGACTGGCGCCGCTCTTCGGCCGCGGCCCACAGCAGCTGCTCGATCTCGGCGAACGAGCACGCGCCGAGCTGCACGTGGCGCAGCCCCGACATTCGCGTGTCGTAGACCGTCATCGGCACTTCGACGACGCCGCGATCGCGGTGCGCCTCGACGAGGATCTGCCCCGCTGCGACCCCGCTCGCGGGACCGTAAGCGGTGGCGTTGTAGCTGCTGTCGAACGTCAGCCCGGCGGCGGCGGCGGCGTCGAGGGTGTCGGCATTGAAGCCGAAGCTGCCGGCGCGCAGGCAGTTCACGCCGTCGGCGCCGGCTTCGGTCAGCCGCGCGAGCCCGTCAGCGACGACGCGCCGCTGGTCGTCGGCCGACAGCTGGAACAGGTATTGCGTCTTGCCGCGGCTGTCGTCGAACAGCGGCGTCGGCCACTCGTCGAGCCACTCGGTGTGCAGATGCAGCTGAACCTCCTGGTCGCGCTCGCGCAGCAGGCCGACGATCTCGGCCAGCGGCGCGGCACCGAAGCGTCCGCTGAACAGCGGCTCGACGAAGAACACGCCGGTCAGCCCGTGGTCGCGCAGCAGCTCGGCCTGATAGCGCAGCCCGTATTCGCCGCCGGGCGTGCGGCCGTAGACGTAGTCGTCGAACGCCGCCGGGAAGCGCGCGTCCAGGTCGACCCAGCCGTCGCACCAGACTTCGACGTCGACGGTGAACAGCACGTTCAGACGGTACGGCGCCGCGGCCGTGGCGGGGGTCGATCGGAGGAGCATCGTCGGTCGTACACGCGCCGGCGACGCACCCCGCCGGCAGCTGCAGCGAGTCTAGGCGCGCGCCGGGTCAAAACGGCCTTCAGGAACCGTCGCGCACCGTCTCACTGCGGCGCAGCGATGCATGCTTCACGCCGCGCCGTGGTCCGGCGCGACGCCGAGCTCTCGCAGCAACTCGGCCCGCAAGCCGCGGCCGTAGGCGACCTGCAGGATGTCGGTGCTGTAGGTCAGGTTCACTTCGAGGAGCACCGGCCCGTCGGGCGTGACCGCGATGTCCCACCCGGCCGACCGCAACGCGGGCAGGCTGCGCTGCGCGCGAAGCACAACGTCGACAACGTCGCGCCACAGCGGCACGACCGCCCCGGCGATCGGCGCGCCGGTGTCGGGGTGGCGGTCGACGCGGCGGATCACCGGCCAATCGGTGCGCGCCGAGCCACGCGCCGGCGCGAGCCAGCCGCTGTCGAGGTCGATCGCGGCAATGAGGTTGCCGGTCGAGCCGCCGTGGAAGTTGTCGGCGACGTTGCTGCCGACGGTCATCTTCAGCAGCGCGTAGAGGATGCGTGGCTCGCCGCTCGTCTGGCAGGTGTTGACGCGGATCGTGCCGAGGCCGTGCGGCGACATCAACGGCTGCAGCGCGGCGTGATTCGCCAGCCGCGGCTGGATCAGCCACTGCACGCGGCCGCGTTCGCCGTCGCGCAGGTGGTCGAACAACGCGCCGGCCGGCCCACGCCGGCCGTCGAACGTGTAGTCGTCGGCGCCGATGCGGTCGACCTTGAACGCGCCCTCGCCGAACGTGCCGTCGAGCTGCTTGGCGAACAGCGCGGACGGCGCACGCGCGAGCAGCTCCGTCAGGCGGCCGGCGTCGGCGACGACGGGGACGCCGTCATACACCGCCGCGTCGGCACCGTTGCTACCGACGATGGCCAGCAGCGGCGGCACCGGCAACCCGTGCGCGACGCAGTGCGCGTGGAACGCCGCCTTGTCGTTGGCCACCGCATGCATCGCGGCCGGGCTCTGCGATCGCAACAGGTCCTTGAACGACGGTGAGTCGGTGAGGAAGTCGTCCCATGCGGTCGGCGGCAGATCGGCCAGTCGAAACAGCGCATAGTGGCGCGGCCCGATGCCGTGACGCCACCGTGCGCGCGCAATCGCGATCGCCGCCGCCGGCAGCCGGGTCCAACGGTCGGCGCCGTGGACGACGCCGTTGGCGTAGTCGCGCACGAGGCGCCGCGCTTCCTTGAACTGGCGCAGCCACCATGGCGGATCCGGTTCGGCGCGCAACTGCGCAACTGGCGCCGCTACGGCGCCGGCGCGGCGGTCGAATGCGGCAGTCATTGCCGACCCCCTCGTGCTCGAACGGCCGCGACGAAGTCGTCGAAGATCGCGTCTTCGGCGCGCAACCGGCCTTCGTGCCACGTCAGCGCACCGCGCTGCCAATCGTCGCCGTCGAGCGTCCAGTGGCCCGGGCAGTCGCGCAGCGCCCAGCTCGCGTAGGTGTAGCTGATCTCACCGACGACACGTTCGTCGCCACGACGCAGCCCATCGATCGCCACCGACTGCGTGCCGAGCGCCTGCGCGACGCGGAACGCCAGGCGCACGGTCGCCTCGTCGATGGCGTCGCGGTCCCAGTCGATCCGCCCGCTGCCGCTGGCGCGGAAGTCGCCCGGCCGGTTGTGGCGGCGAAAGCCGTAGGCGCGTCGGCCGATCACCGTGATCCGCGTATCGAAAGCGTTGTCGGGCAGGAACTCCTGCAAGTAAAGATAGCCGTGCTGCACGTTGCGCGGCAGCGGCCGGCCGAGCAAGAGCTTCAACCCCGGCAGTCGCGGCCCGAACAGGCGCTGCGCGCGCCCGGGCGGCGCCATCGACACCAGCCCGCCGCCGAACATCCGCTCAATCAGCGCAAGCGCATCGCGGCGGTCGCGCAGCAGGAGGACGTTGTTCGACTGGATGCCGCTCGACAGCTTCGCGACCAGCGGGTAGACGGCGCGATCGACGAAGGCGCGCGCGTCGTTGGCGTTCCACCACACCCAGGTGCGTGGCGTCGGCAGCCCCGCGGCATCCAGCAGATAGCGCTGCGCGATCTTGTCCTCGAAGTGCCAGCTCGATGCCTGCGAAGGGAACACCGGCAGTCCCATGCCGTGCTCGACCGCGGCCAGCAGCCGCTTCGCGAACTGCAACGACAGCGGGTCGAAGCCGAAGCGCCACATGAAGCCGTCGCAGCCGCGCAGCCGGTCGAAGAGGTCGGGAGCGTCGACATCGACCGTGACGACGTCGATGCCGCGCTCGGCCGCGAGCTCCAGCCAGCGTGCCGAGAACGACTGCTCTTCGCCGTTCTTCTGGCGGATGTAATCGGGCTGGATGGCGATCTTCAAGAGCGGCAGACGCGTGGCGGACGTGATCTCAGGTGCGGTGGCAGGCCGCCGGCTAGACCCGGTCGGTGCGGTCGTGGACGTCGTGTCCTGCCGGCACCACTCGGTGTCGGTCTTGCGCCCGCTCCTGCGACGAACGCCCTGCCAACGGCGTCCAACGGCGCCGAGTCTGGCCGACGTCGTAGGCCCGCCCGGGCGCGCCGGACCGCATGGCGGCTGCAACCCCGCAACGCACCGTTCGCCTCCGAAGGGCCGCCGCCGCGTGCAGCGAGCAGCCACCGTCGTCCCGCGATGCGGCGCACCGGCGCCTTCATCGCACCGCCGGCCGCGCCGGCGCGATCGGACCGATGTACTCGCGCGCGACGACGAGGTTGTCGATGAACAGCGTCATGTCGCGTTCGGGCTTGCGCGTGCCGCCGTGGTAGACGTCGACCCACAACTCCTCGATGCGCAACTGCGCGTCGTCGCGGAAGCGCAGGTCGGTGCGCTCGAATACGAGGCGGCCGTCGACCCAAGCGCGCAGCACGCCGTTGCCGAGCCCCGGCGTGTTCATCTTCACCTGCTGCTCGATGCAGTACCAGCGGTTCTTCTCGAGCCAGCCGCCGGCACCGAGATTCCAGCCGTGGGTGTCGCCGTAGCGCCCGTCCATGTCGGCGTGATAGACGTAGTGGCCGATGCCGCGCCAATGGCGCAGCGCCGACCCAGCGCGGGCCATCCGCGCGAAGCTGCCGCGCGCCGACCAGCCGTTGTTGCCGTCGGAGCGGCGACCACCCCAGCCGGCGCGGCCGTAGGTACCGGCGAACCCGGGCAGCTTGCCACCGTCGACGCCGGGGTCCCAGTCGTCGCCGAAACGCAGGTAGTAGCGCGCATACGCCTCGTCGGGCTCGGCGCCGGCGATCGTCTTCAGCGCAATGTGGCTGCTCATCGCGCGCTGCACGCCGCGGCGCAACGCGATCGCCAGCGCCGCACCGTCGAACGCGAACCCGCCGGCGCGCTGCGTGCGCACGCGGTCGAGGTCGTCGCGGTCGATCCAGCCGATATCGCCCGCTGCGCGATCGAAGCGTTCGACGAGCCACACCGCCGGGTCGGCTTCGAGGCCGATATCGCCCGGATAACGCGCGGCGCGACCCGGCGCCGCGGTCGCCGCGAAGCGACCCGGCAACGTCGCCGCGTACATCCCGACGACGGCGCCGCGGCCGGTCTGGCGCAGGCTCCACAACAGCAGCCGGGCACCGCGCACTTCGGCCCAGCCGTCGGGGCGGTGGAACAGCAGCACCGCTTGGCGGCCGCGCTGGAGTTTCATCGCTCGCGCCGCACCGTAGCTGCGGAAGTTCGGGCATCCGAGTTGGGTATCGGCCGTCGGTGTCAGCCGCTCGACGCGGCCGTCGGCGAGCGTCAGTTCGAGAACCGGCGCGCGCTGCGCGTCGGGGTGTTCGCGGGTCGCGAACTCGGCAGTGCCGCTGGCGCCTTGCTCGCCGCGCAGCAGCACCGCACCGGGCCACGCGCCGCTCTCGCGCCACGCCGCGACCAGCGCGTCGGCGTCGAAAGCGACGTCCTGCACCGATTTCGTCGCCGGCACGGTGACCGTCGCGAACGCCGCGTCGCCGTGCGGCGCGCCGCGCGCATCGACCCAGTCGCCGCCTCGGCGCGTCCACGCCATCCGTGCGCCGGCGGCGAATGCGTAGCACGTCATTCCCGATGCGCTGTCGTCGGTCAGCGGACGCGGAGCTGCCGACGCTGTCGCCGCGGCAACGAACGCCGTGGCACCGATGGCCAGCACCCCGCGGCGCAGCGCCCGTGCGACGCAGCCCCCCACTGCCGCGGCGCCGTTCAAGCGGCCAGCCGCAGCGGGCGGCGCATGTTGGCAACGAGGCGCAACCCGAACCGCAGCGGAGCGCGGTCCCACGGCGTGAAGCGCGGCAACTGCATCGGGTCGGTGTCGGCGCGCGCCGCGCCCGGCGCGGTCGACACCGCGGCGGCGTAGCCGACGTCGCGCACCATCGCCGCGTGGCGCGCGGCGTAGTCGCGGTCGGGCTTGCCGTTCGGATACGCGAACAGCGACACCGGCGCCTGCAGCGCTTCTTCGAGCTGGCGCTTGTTGTCGCCGATTTCTCGCCGCGCGTCGGCGTCGTCGACGCTGCACAGGATCGGGTGGTTCACCGTGTGGCCGCCGATCGTCATGCCGGCGCGGTGCAGCGATCGCACCTGCGCGGTGGTCATCATCAAATCGGCGGGCAGCGCCGCGCCGCAGCGCGCGGCGATCGCCTCGACGCGCTCGAGGCGCTCGCGCGGAGGCAGGTACTTCACCTGCGGCAGCAGGCGGTCGATCGCCGCACGGCGCAGCACCGGCGTCGACAGGTCGTGCACGCCGAGGCCGAGGTCGTCGACGTCGAGCCGGTCGCGCCGCGTGCGGCGCACCGCCTCGACGACGGTGTCGTTCCACATCCGTCCACCGTCGACGAAGCCGGTGGCGACGAAGAACGTCGCCGGCAGTCCGAGGCGCTGCAGGATCGGCAGCGCGACCTGCTCGTTGTCGGCGTAGCCGTCGTCGAAGGTGATCGCCAGCGCGCTCGGCGGCAGCGTGCCGTCGCCCAGGCGACGCACCGCATCGGCCAGCGGCAGCACGGCGAACGCGTCACGCAGCGGCGCCAGCATCGACTCGAACCGAGGCGCGTCGGGCTCTTCCGGAAACAGCGGGTCGGCCTGCGCGAGCACGCGGTGGAAGATCAGGATCGACAGGCACGGCTGCGCGCGCTGGACGAGGCGGCCGGCGGTGCGCACGACGAGCTTCACGGCCGAGGAGTTCCTGTCTGAGGCGACGACGACCACGCCGGCGCCGTCGGCAGCGCACCGCGCGACGCTGCCGTCGGCCCCGCGCCGAGCGGCGTCGCGGCCGGCTTCGGCGTGGCGGTCGGGGACGTCGCCGCTGGCTCGGCCGCCGCCCGCGATCGAGCGCTGCGGTGCGCCAGCCACCGCTCGGTGACGACGACGATGATCATGATGTTGTACGGCAGGTCGAAGTACGCCAGACTCAGGAACGCGCCGCCGACGGCGTACGCCGCGAGCGACACGTGGCACATGCTGGCCAGCTGGCGCACCCACAGCAGATCGGGGTCGCCGCGCGCCCGCCGGCGCAGCCGGGACGCGCCGCGCCACGTCAGCGCGAACACGCCGACGTAGAGCACGAGACCGATCCAGCCGTGCTCGCCGAGCACCTGGAAGTAGATGCTGTGCGCGGCGCGCGCCTGCAGGATCTTTTCGTCGATCTTGCCGGTGTAGTCCTGGCCCGCGGCGTAACGGTCGACGATGCGCTGGTCGTACATCGCGAACCCGGCGCCGGTGGCGCGGCGGTTGGCGATGTTGATCGCCGTGCGCCAGGCGTAGAGGCGGCCGACGGCCGAGCTGTCCTCCTCGTAGTTTTCGATCGACGCGATGCGTTCGGCGTACTCGGCCGACATCACCGCGCCGCCGATGACCGCTGCGGCGGCGATCAGCGCGCCCAACAGCAGTTTCTTCGGTGCGCGCCACCACAGCACCCCGGCCATCGCCAGGATGGCAAGGAACGCGCCGCGCGATTGCGTGCCGAGCACCGCCACCGTCGTCAGCAGCATCGTGGCTGCGATCAGGGCGCGCTGCCACTGACGCCGCAGCTGCAGGAACAGGAAGTACAGGAACGGGATCACCATCAGCATCGCCAGGCCGATCTCGTTGTTGCCGCCGATGAAGCCGCCCGGCCCCCAGACGCGTCCGCCACCCGCGGTGGCGATCGTGTAAAGCCCGCCCTTGAAGCCGAAGAACGCCAGCGACAGCGTGTTCACCCAGACGAAGATCAGGATGTGGCGCTTGTCGTGCAGCACTGCCAGCGCAACCAGTGTCATCAGCTGGATCTTCGCGATCTTCGTCAGTTGATCGAACGACCTGTCGACGTTGTAGGCGAAGGCCGTCGTCACGCCCATCCAGACGATGAACAGCACGAGCACGCGCACCGCGCCGTGGCTCGGCAGTCGCACCGTTTCCTTCGTCGTCAGCATTGCGAGCAGCGTGACGCCGGCGGTCATTGCGGCGAACGGCATGTCATAGGCGAAGCCCCAAGTCATGCGGTGCGGATTCATGATGCTGAGCCAGGTCCACAGCATCACGCCGAGCCACGGTCGGCGGAACGCGTAGACGAGCGCGACGAGGACGATCGCCGTCACCAGCACGTCACGCATGCGCGGCCTCCGCGACGCCTTCGACCGCCACCTTGCTGACGACGTAGCGGTGCTTGCCCGAGCGCTCGGGCGGGATCTCGCCGACCGTGCGCACCGCGACGTCGACCGCCGCCCCGAGCCGCGCCTTGAAATCGCGGACGATCCGCGCCGCGCCGTCGGCCGGGAATCCCGCCGACGTGACGAGCTGCACGTCGACGCGAGCGAGCGACTCCTGCACGATCTTGAACTGCTCGACGCCTTCGAGGTCGCGCACCGTGTAGATCAGCGCCAGCCCGTGCATCACGGTGCCGTCGGCGGCGACAACGAAATCGGTCGTGCGGCCGTGCACGTCGGCCAGTACCGGCAAGCCGCGGCCGCAGGCGCAGCGCCGATCGGACAGCACGCCGACATCGCCGGTGCGGTAGCGCACCAGCGGAAAGTCGGGCGTGCGCAGGTGGGTCACGGCGATCTCGCCGAGCTCGCCGGGCGCGGTCGCCGCGCCGTCGGGACGCACCGTCTCGACGACGATGTCCTCGGCGCTGACGTGCAGGCTGCCGTGCGGGCACTGGTGGGCGATGAAGCCGGCGTCGCGCGCGCCGTAGCCGTTGGCGACCGGCGCGCCGAAGGCCGTCTCGATCGCTGCGCGCTGCGCGTCGTACAGCCGCTCCGACGTGACGAAGACGACGCGCACGCCGCAATCGTCCAACGCGACGCCGCGCTTCGTCGCGTGGCTCGCGATCAGGCTCAGGCTCGACGGGTAGCCGAACAGCATCGCCGGGCGGAAGCGGCGGATCTCGGCGACGAAGCGATCGAGGTTGGCCGACGACATCTCGAACGCCGGCAACAAGCGGCTGCGCAGCGCGCCGTCGCGCAGGCGGCGCAGCCGGTCCTGGCTGCCGAGCTCGATCGGGCTGCCCCAGACGACGAGCTCGCGGTCGCCGATGTCGACGCCCCACCAGCGCGTCGCGCGCCACTTCGCGGCGACGTCGTGGGCGATGCGTTCGCGGTCCATGTAGAACACCAGCGGCTCGCCCGACGAACCGCCGGTGTTGTAGCGCTTCAGCACGCCGGGGTCGCGCGCCTTGAACGATTCGACGTCGGCGCGGATGTCGGCCTTCGTCAGCAGCGGCAGGCGCTGCAAGTCGGCGACGCTGCGGATCGCCAGCGGGTCGAAGCCGGTACGCGCGAACAACCGCTCGTAGTGCGGCACGCGCTCGCCGACGCGCGCGAGAAACGCGCGCAGCCTCTGCCGCTGCAACCCCTGCAACTCGGCCGGCGACAACCACTGGCTGGCTTCGAGCTCACGCCGCTGGCGCACCGAGTCGTGGCCCTTCAGCTTCTCGTGCAGCGGGAACAGCACGCCGGCGGCGAAGCGCGTATAGGGCGACGTCATTGCGCCGGCCTTTCGGTGGTCGGCGCCGCGCGCGTCGTTCGCTGCGCCGCGGCGATGCGCCGGAACGCCGCGGCGAGCTGGGCCACGCGGCGGTCCCAGCCGTGGTCGCGCGCGTGGGCGACGATCGCGTCGCGGTCCCAGTCGCGTGCCAGCGCGTCCTCGAGCGCGGCTTGCAGCGCGTCGCCGTCGCCGAACGGCACGATGCGGCCGAGGTGCGGCGCAGTGACGACCTCGGCGTTGCCGCCGACGTCGGTGGTCACGACCGGCAGCCCGCAGGCCATCGCTTCGAGAAAGACGTTGGCCCAGCCTTCGTTGGCGGTCGCGAGGACGAACACGTCGGCCGCGCTCAGCGCGACCGCCACCTGTTCGGGCGGCAGCGGCCCGGTGAAGACGACGTGGTCGGCAAGCCCCAGCGCGCGCGCCTGCTCGCGCAGCGCGTCGCCGATGTCGCCTTCGGGGCTGGCGCCGCCGACGACGACGTAGCGCAATCCCGGGTGGCGGCGAAGCAGCGCCGGCAGCCGTTCTATGACGCGGTGGAAGCCCTTGCGCGGCACGAGGCCGCCGACGGACACCAGTACCGGCGCATCGGGCGGCAGCCTCAGCCGGGCCCTCGCGTCGGCCCGCGGCAGGCGAACGAAGCGCGCGACGTCGACACCGTTGCCGACGACCTCGACGTGTCCGGGCGGCACGCCTTCGGCGAGCAGCAACCGGCGCAGCGAATCGGAAACGCTGAACACGTGCGCCGCACCGCGCACTGCGGCGACGACGTGCCGCCGCAGCGCGGGCGTCTGCAACTGGCGCGACTCGGTGCCGCGCAGCGTGATCGTCGCCGGGCGGCGCAGCCAGCGCGCGAGCCGCACCGCGGCGGCGCCGCACGGGTAGGCGAAGTGCGCGTCGATGACGTCGGCGCGCCCGGCGCGCGCGAGCCTGCGCACGAGCGGCAACGTGCACAGCGCCATCGACAGTCCGTCGAGGCGACGGCCGACGCCCGGCAGCGCCAGAAAGCGCGGGTAGTGGACGTCGATGCCCGACTGGACCTCGTGCCGCGGCAACTCGGGCCGGTAGCCCGGGTGCCAGCGGCGAATCAGCCGTTGCAGCGGAAACCACGGCTGCGGTGCGACCACGACGAGTGGCGTGCGGTCGCGCAGGCGGAACATCCGCTCGCGGATGAAGAGCCCGGCCATCGGCTGCACCGCACTCGGAAACAGCGACGAGTAGACGAGCAGGCTCGGCAGCGGCGCGGCGGCCTCGGTCGCGGCAACCCCGCCGCCAGCCGGCGGTGTCGGGCCGATCGCCGCCGCGGTCGCGGTCGCGGTCGGCGGCGGCGGCACGCCAAGCGCCGACGTCGCCGCGGCCGACGGCAACGCGCCGAGGGTCGCCACGTCAGGCCGCACCAACGACCTCCGTCGGCGCGGCCGGCGTGGCGCCGTGCGGATCGCGCCGCCGCTGCCGCCACCACGCGATGCCGAGCACGCACGTCAGCGGCGTCGCCACGAGCGCACCGGCAATCGGCGCGCGCAGCGCGGCGAGTCGCTCGCGCTGCACCGCGTTTGCGGGTTCGGCGACGACGCGCAGCCGCGGGTGCACGCCGGTGGCCAGTGCGGCGGCCTGCTCGACGCTGCGGCCGAGCGGCGCCAACGCGCGCGCCAGCGGGTCGCGGTCCAGCGTCTGCACCGCACTGCCCCACCACAGGTACCACTCGGGCACGCCACGACGGTAGAAGTCGAGCTGCTTGGCAGGATGGACGTAGCCCGGTCGGACGTCGTCGCGCAGCTTCTGCATCCGCGGCGGCCGCCCGGCGGCGAACGCGTCCCGGATCGCCAGCGCCGGCAACGGCTCGCCGCGGTCGTCGACGAACAGCAGGTTGTTCTGCACGTCGAGCGCCGCCCAATGCGAGCGCTGTGCGTCCCAGACCTCGTTGAAGATGTGCCCGCGGCCGCCGAAGCCGTCGAACGAGAACGCCCACGACCGGCTGGCGATGCCCGCGGCGTGCGCCAGCGCGGTGAACACGTCGGCATAGTCGCCGCAATAGCCGCGGCCCTCGCCGACGATCCGTCGGTAGGTCGTCGCGAGGTCGGACTGGATCGGCTCGCTGTGGCGCTTGCCGCCCTGCAGCAGGTGGTGGGCGATCGCGCGCGCGGTCGCCCAGTCATCGCCGTCGACGCGCAACCGGTGGTCGGCAACGACGGCGGCGAACAGCGGCAGCGGCGGCGGCGGATCGACCGCGAAGTCGGCCGGCCGCGTTGCCGGCGTCCAGGCGGCGTTCACCGGCGTGTCGTCGTAGAGCCAGGCGTTGCGCAGCCGCACGCGCTCGGCGGCGCTGCCCAGGTGCGGCGCGAGCCATGCGAGGCACACGATCAGCACCAGCGCCGCGACCGCGAAGGCGACGGCGACGGCGGTCGGGCGCCGCCGAGGGGCCGCGCGGTGCGGCCTTACCAGCACAGCCCCTCGACGCGCGCGGCGATGCCGTCGCGGTCGCCGAAGCGAACGAGGTCGACGATCGTCTGGTCGGCGCGGCTGTGGCGGCGCAGCGCGTCGACGATCTTCGGCCCGGCCAGGCCGACGACGACGACGTCGGCGCCTTCGATGACGTCCGCCAGCTCGATGCGCAACAGGTCGCCGATGTGCGGCAGGTGCGTTTCGAGGTAGCGCTTGTTCGCGCCGAGCAGCCGCGCCAGATGGACTTCGGGGTCGTACACCGCGAGCTGCATGCCCTTGCCGATCAGCGACTCGGCGAGCGCGACGAGCGGGCTCTCGCGCAGGTCGTCGGTGCCCGACTTGAACGACAACCCGACGAAGCCGATGCGCCGGCGGCCGCTGGCCAGCACCTTGTCGAGCGCGAGCTGGATGTGCGCCTGGTTCGACGCCATGATGCTGCCAAGCATCGGCACGTCGACGTCGAGCCGCCGCGCGAGGTGCGACGTCGCGCGCAACTCCTTCGGCAAACACGACCCGCCGAACGCGAACCCCGGCTTCAGGTACGCCCGGCTGATGTTCAGCTGCGTGTCGCGGCAGACGAGGTCCATCACCTCGAACGGGTCGACGCCGAGCGCCGCGCACAGCCGCGCGGTCTCGTTGGCGAAGGTGATCTTCAGCGCGTGGAAGTTGTTGCAGCAGTACTTCATCATCTCGGCGCTGCGCACCGAGGTGTCGACGAATTCGCACGGCAGGTGGCCGAAGAGCTCGCGCAGCAGGCGGCGCGGGGTGTCGTGGTTGGCGCCGAGCACGGTGAACGGCGGCTTGTCGTAGTCGCGGATCGACGA
The DNA here is from genome assembly GCA_965365495.1 of uncultured Burkholderiales bacterium. Lineage (GTDB taxonomy): Bacteria > Pseudomonadota > Gammaproteobacteria > Burkholderiales > Burkholderiaceae_C > Rubrivivax. Next base: position 4,903 of record CBDUBX010000003.1, on the reverse strand, counting down.
GCCTTCGCGCAGGAACTCGGGCTGGAAGCACAGGTGGAAGTGCTCGCCGTCGCGCTTGCCCGACGCTTCCTCGACGATCGGCCGCAGCGTGTCCTCGACGGTGCCGGGCACGAGCGTCGAGCGGAAGACGACGACGTGCGGCTCGCTCTTGCTGCGCAGCGCTTCGCCCAGCTGGCGCGCGAGCCGCACGATCGCGCCCTGGTCCTGGCTGCCGTTGGCCGCCGACGGCGTGCCGACGCAGACCAGCGACACCTGCGTCGAGGCGACCGCGTCGGCGACGTCGGTGGTCACGCGCACGCGGCCGCCGGCAGCGACCTCGCGCATCAGCTTGACCATCCCTTCCTCGACGACCGGCGTGTGGCCGGCGGCGATCAGGTCGAGCTTGGTGCGGTCGATGTCGACGCCGACGACGTGGTGGCCGTCGCGCGCGAGGCACGCGAGCGACACGGCGCCGACGTAGCCGAGGCCGAAGATGCTGATCTTCATGCGGTGTTCCGGAGGATGCGGGGTTCGGGGGCGGTCGACGCGACGCCGTGGCGCGACACGCAGCGGTCGATCAGCGCGTCCAGGCGCTGCATCGACTGCGCCCAGTCGTGGTGCGACAGCATTCGCGCGCGGCCCGCGGCGGCCAGCCGCGCGCGCTCGGCCGGGTGTTCGGCGATGCGCAGCACCGCGGCGGCCAGCTCGTCGGGCGTATCGGCGACGAGCAGGTGCTCGGGCGCGTCGGCGTCGACACCGCCGGCGGCGACGCGGCTCGTGACCACCGGCACGCCCATCGCCATCGCTTCGAGGATCTTGTTCTGCGTGCCGCGGGCGATGGCCAGCGGCGCGACCATCGCCGCGGCGCCGCGGACGTACGGCCGCACGTCGGGCACCGACCCGGTGACGGTGACGCCGGGCAGCTTGGCCAACGCGCGGATCTCGGGCGACGGGTCGGCACCGACGATCGCAAGCGTCATCGCCGGGCGGCGCGACTTGACGATCGGCCACGTGGTCTTGCAGAACCGCAGCATGCACTCCTGGTTCGGGTAGTAGTCCATGCGGCCGATGAAGGCGATGCGGTCGGCGTCGTAGGCGCCATCGGTCGGCGCGAAGAAGCCGGCGTCGACGCCGTTCGGGAACCAGCCGGTTTCGGCGCCGGTGGCGTAGTCGTCGAGCGTCTGCCACTCGGCGCGCGTCGTCGCGGTGCACAAGTCGAACCGCCGCGCCAGGCGCTTCTCGGCGGCCAGCATCTTGCGGCCTTCGAGCGTGTAGCCGAGCGACAGCGGGAACGGCTTGTAATTCGCGTACTCGAGCCACTTCTGCGAATCCATGTCGCCGAAGTCGAGGATCTTCGGAATCCCCGCGACGCCCGCGACGTACGGCGCGACCGACGAGCAGTGGACGAAGATCAGGTCGTAGCGCTCGCGCGCCAGCCGAGCGCGCACCGCCGCGGCGAGGTCGCGGCTGTAGAAGTAGCCCATCGACGACGGCGTGGCCACCGGCAGGCGGACGATCATCCGCGCCCACTGCACCGCCTCGGCGACGACCGCGACGTGGAAGTCGCGGCAGTGCGCGGCGATGCCCTGCCCCTCTTCGGCCTCGGCCGCGTTGCGCGCCAGCGAGCACACCGACACGTCGTGGCCGGCGGCGTGCAGGTGGCGGATCATGTTGAACGGCCGGATCTTCCCGCCCCGCTTGGGCGGGTACGGGAAGCGGTGGCACAGGTAGAGGACCTTCATGCGGCCACCGCGGTGTCGGCATCGACGCGGCGCGCCGCCTGCGGCGCGAGCGCGTGCAGCTCGTCGGCGACGTCGCCCGGCGAACGGCCGTCGAGGTAAATGCGCGACCAGACCTCGAGGTTCAGCAGCGCGAGCAGCGCGTCGGTGCCGTCGCTGCGCGCCGCGGCGTGGTCGTCGAGCAGCGCGGCAACGGCGTCGGCACGGAACAGGCCGCGACGGCGGACGACTGCCGGGGAAAGCAGCTCGCGCACCACCGGCGCGAGCTCCTTCTTCAGCCACGCGCCCATCGGCGTGCCGAAGCCGCGCTTGGCGCGGTGCAGGATGTCCGACGGCAGGTCGCGCGCCAGCGCCGCCTTCATCAGGTGCTTGAGCCGGCCGCCCTTCATCTTCAGCTCGCCGGGGATCGCCGCCGCGGCTTCGACGAGCTCGTGATCGAGCAGCGGCACGCGGCATTCGAGGCTCACCGCCATGCTCATCTTGTCGGTCAGCAGCAGCAGGTCGTCGGGCAGCTGCGTCGCGGCGTCGACCGCGAGCATGCGGTTGACGTCGTCGCCGTCGCCGGCGGCGGCGAACGCCGCGGCGAGCGCGTCGTTGCCGGCCGTCGGCTCGGCGAGCAGCAGGCCGGCGACGGCGTCGCGCGACAGCACCTGCAGGTAGCTGCGGTAGCGCGCGTCGCCGTCCATCTCGGCGCTGGCGATGAAGCCCTTGGCCAGCCGCGCGACGTTGAGCCAGCGGTGGTGACGGTCGGCCGGCAGCTTCGACGCGGTCGCGCCGGCGAGGCGCCGCGCCCAGCCCGGCAGCGCGTGGAAGCGGCGCGCGTAGTGACCGCCGAGGTAGCGCCGGTAGCCGCCGTAGAGCTCGTCGCCGCCGACGCCCGAAAGGATCACCTTGACGTCGCGCCGTGCGAACTCGCTGACGAGGTAGGTCGTGACGAACGCCGAGTCGGCGACCGGCTCGTCGAGGTGCCAGACGAGCTTCGGCAGCAGGCCGACGACATCGGGCGCGACGACGATCTCGCGGTGCGCGGTGCCGAACAACTCGGCGACACGCCGGGCGTACGGCAGTTCGTTGTACAGCTGCTCGGCCGCGCCGCCGGCGAAGCCGATCGCGTAGGTGCGGATCGGCCGGTCGCTGTGCCGCGCCATCGCCGCGACGACGGCGCTCGAATCGACGCCGCCGCTGAGGAACGCGCCGATCGGCACGTCGGCGACCATCTGGCGCTGCACCGCGCGGTCGATGCCGGCGGCGATGCGTTCGACCCATTCGGCCTCGGTCGTGCGCGGGTCGGCGGCGGTCGGCAGCGTCCACCAACGCCATTCGCGAACGCGGCCGTTCTCGACCGCGAGCAGCGTCGCCGGCGGCAGCTTGCGGATGCCGCGGAAGATCGACGCCGGCGCCGGCACGTAGCCGAGGTGCAGGTAGTCGGCCAGCACGTCGCGGTCGAGCTCGGTGCGCACGTCGGGCAGCCGCAGCAGCGCCTTGGCTTCGGTCGCGAAGGCCAGCCGGCGCTCGTCGTGCAGCACGTACAGCGGCTTGACGCCGAGGCGGTCGCGGCCGATCAGCAGACGCCTTCGCCGCGCATCCCACAGCGCGAAGTCGAACATCCCGTTGAGCCGCTGCACGACGTCGTCGCCCCACGCGGCATAGCCGTGCAGCAGCGTCTCCGAGTCCGACCCGGTGCGGAAGCGGTGGCCGAGCGCCTGCAGCTCGGCGCGCAGCTCGCGGTAGTTGTAGATCTCGCCGTTGCAGACGACGACCAGCGCGCCGTCGTCGGTGGCCAGCGGCTGGTGGCCGCCGGCGAGGTCGATGATCGACAGCCGGCGCATTGCGAGGCCGCAGTTGCCGTCGATGTGCTGGCCTTCGTCGTCGGGGCCGCGGTGTGCGGTGACGTCGCCCATCGCCGTCAGCCACGCCGGCTCGACCTTCGCGCCGTCGAGCTGGATCAGGCCGTGGATGCCGCACATCGTTAAGGTGTCCTTCGCCGACGCGTCGCCGCGGCTCAGGCGCCGAGCGCGGCCGGGACCGCGCGGCCGCGGGCGTGCAGCGCGCGGCGGTAGACGTCGGCGTAGCGCGCGACGCTGCGCGCCCAGGTGCGCTCCTGCTCGACGTAGCGGCGGGCGCGCGCGCGCAGAGCCGGCCAGTCGGCCCGACGTTGCAGCAGGCCGTCGATCGCCGCGGCGAGCGCGGTCACGTCGCCGGCCGGGAACAGCACGCCGGTGTCGCCGTCGCGCACCAGTTCGCGGTGGCCGCCGACGTTGCTCGCGACGAAGACGCGGCCCTGCGCCATCGCCTCCAGCGGCTTCAGCGGCGTGACGAGCTCGGTCAGGCGGATCGGCAGCCGCGGGTACGCGAGGACGTCGATCAGCTCGTAATAGCGCTGCACGTCGGCGTGCGGCACGCGGCCGGCGAAGACGACGCGACCGTCGACGCCGAGGTCGGCGGCCTGGCGGCGCAGCGCGTCGTCCTGCGGCCCGCCGCCGACGAGCAGCAGCCGCAGGTCCGGCCGAGCGGGCAGCAGCTGCGCGAACGCGTCGAGCAGCAGATGCAGCCCTTCATAGCCGTAGAACGACCCGGCGAAGCCGACGACGGTGCAGCCGTCGAGGCCGAGCCGCCGGCGCAGCGCGGGGTCGGCGTCGACGCCGAAGCGGAAGCTCGCGACGTCGACGGCATTCGGGATCACCGTGACCTTGGCCGCGTCGACGCCGCGCGCGGCGATGTCGCCGCTCAAGCCGTCGCAGATCGTCGTCACTTCGTCGGCGCGCTTCAGCGCGAAGGTTTCGAGCGCGCGCGAGGCTCGATAGCGCAGGCTGCCCTCGGCCGTCGTGCCGTGGTCGACGGCCGCGTCCTCCCACGACGCACGCATCTCGTAGACCACCGGCAGGCGCTTCGCCGCGCGCACCCACATCGCCGGCAGCGCGTTGAGCACCGGCGAGTGCGCGTGGATCAGGTCGGGGCGCTCGGCGTCGACGACTTCGCCGATGCGCCGCGCGGTGCGCTGCATCTGCGCCAGCAGCCCGGCGCCTTCGGGCGACGGCGTGCGCAGCAGCCGCAGGCCGTCGACGACCTCTTCGCGCTGCGTTGTGGCCCCTTGCTTGGGCGTGGTCAGCTGCAGCGTCTGCCAGCCGCAGCGCGCCTGCTCGCGCAGGATCGCCAGCGTGCGGAACGTGTAGCCGCTGTGCAGC
>CBDUBX010000002.1:0-43530 GCA_965365495.1 uncultured Burkholderiales bacterium | reverse complement strand
TGATCATCGGCGTCTGGGGCGGGCCGCGGCGCGTCTACGCGGCGTTCAAGTTCTTTCTGTACACGCTGCTCGGATCGCTGTTGATGCTGGTGGCGCTGGTCTACCTGTACTTCAAGAGCGGCGGCAGCTTCGACATCGTCGCGTGGCACCGGCTGCCGTTGCCGCTGCCGGCACAGGCGCTGCTGTTCTTTGCGTTCTTCGCCGCGTTCGCGGTCAAGGTGCCGATGTGGCCGGTGCACACGTGGCTGCCCGACGCCCACGTCGAGGCGCCGACCGGCGGCTCGGTGGTGCTGGCGGCGATCATGCTGAAGCTCGGCGCCTACGGCTTCCTGCGCTTCTCGCTGCCGATCACGCCCGACGCGTCCCGCGAATACGCCGGTTTCGTCATCGCGCTGAGCCTGGCGGCGGTCGTCGTCATCGGCTTGGTCGCGCTGGTGCAGCGCGACATGAAGAAGCTCGTCGCCTACAGCTCGATCGCGCACATGGGTTTCGTCACGCTCGGGCTGTTCATCTTCAACCCGCTTGGCGCCACCGGCGCGGTGGTGCAGATGATCAGCCACGGCTTCGTCTCGGGCGCGATGTTCCTGTGCATCGGCGTGCTCTACGACCGCGTCCACAGCCGCGAGATCGCGGCCTACGGCGGCGTGGCCAACACGATGCCGAACTTCGCCGCTTTCGCGGTGCTGTTCGCGATGGCCAACGCCGGGCTGCCCGGCACCGCGGGCTTCGTCGGCGAATGGCTCGTCATCCTCGGCGCGGTGCAGTTCGACTTCTGGATCGCCGCGTTGGCCGCGACCACGCTCGTCTTCGGCGCCGCGTACACGCTGTGGATGGTCAAGCGCGTGTACTTCGGCGACGTCGCCAACGCCGACGTGCGCGCGCTTGCCGACCTCGACCGGCGCGAGTTCGCGATGCTCGCGCTGCTGGCCGCTGCGGTGCTCGGCATGGGGCTGTATCCGAAGCCGTTCACCGACGCGATGGCGCCGTCGGTGGCCGAGCTGTTGCGCCACGTGGCGCTGTCGAAGATCCCGGCCTGACCGGCGCTGGTGCCCATGTCGAACTGGCCGGTCCTGACCCCCGAGATCTTTTTGCTCGCGATGGCGTGCGTCGTGCTCGTCGCCGACCTGTTCGCGCCGGGCCGCGAACGTCGCGTCACGTTCTGGACGACGCAGGCGACGGTCGCCGTGTTCGCGCTGCTGCACCTCGACGCGCTGACCACCGGTGCGACGGCCTACGCGATGGCAGGGCTCGTCGTCGTCGACGCGCTCGGCCATCTGCTGGCGCTGCTGGCCGCGCTGGCGACGATGGTCACGTTGGCCTACGCGCGGCCGACGCTGGCCGGCCGCGACATGCTGCAGGGGGAGTTCTTCACGCTGACGCTGTTCGTGCTGCTGGGCATCGCGGTGATGTGCTCGGCCAACCACTTCCTCGTCGTCTACCTCGGGCTCGAAGTGATGAGCCTGTCGCTGTACGCGCTGGTGGCGCTGCGCCGCGACCACACGATCGCCACCGAGGCGGCGATGAAGTACTTCGTCCTCGGCGCACTGGCCAGCGGCTTCCTGCTGTACGGGCTGTCGATGATGTACGGCGCCACCGGCACGCTCGAGATCCCGCGCGTCTTCGACGCGATCGCCACGGGCCGCATCAACCGCGAGGTGCTGGTGCTCGGGCTGGTGTTCGTCGTCGCCGGTCTCGGCTTCAAGCTCGGCGCGGCGCCGTTCCACATGTGGGTGCCCGACGTCTACCACGGCGCGCCGACCGCGGTGACGCTGATGATCGGCGCGGCGCCCGAGTTCGCCGCGTTCGCGATCACGATCCGGCTGCTCGTCGAAGGAATGCTCGGGCTGGCGGTCGACTGGCAGCAGATGTTCGCGGTGATGGCGGTGGCGTCGCTCGTCGTCGGCAACGTTGCGGCGATCGCCCAGACGAACCTCAAGCGCATGCTTGCGTACTCGGCGATCGCGCAGATGGGCTTCGTCGTTCTCGGCCTGACCGCCGGCGTCGTCAGCGGCAACACGCTGTCGGCGGGCAACGCCTACAGCTCGGCGTTGTTCAACCTCGTCGCCTACGTCGTGACGACGCTCGGCAGCTTCGGCTTGATCCTTTACCTGTCGCGCACCGGGTTCGAGTGCGACAAGATCGCCGACCTCGCCGGGCTGGCGCGCCGCAGCCCTTGGGTCGCCGGCGTGATGTCGATCTTCATGTTCTCGCTGGCCGGGCTGCCGCCGACGATCGGCTTCTTCGGCAAGCTCGCGGTGATCCAGGCGCTGGTGTCGACGGCGCAGACCGGCTACGTGGTGCTCGCGGTCGTCGCGGTGCTGCTGTCGCTGGTCGGCGCGTTCTACTACCTGCGCGTTGTCAAGGTCATGTGGTTCGACGAGCCCGAAGCCGGCACCGCCACGGCCGACCGCAGCCAGGGCGTGACGGCGCTGCTGGCGTGCAACGGCGCCGCGGTGCTGCTGCTCGGCGTGTTCTCGGGCGGGTTGATGGCGGCGTGCCGCGACGCCATCGTCCGCGCGCTGGCGAGCTGAACGACGTGTCGGCGCCCGGACCTCGCGACGACGACGCCGCCGACGCGCATCTGCGCGAGCAGCGCCTCGGCAGCCAGACGCTGCTGCAGGGCGGCTTTCTCGAAATCCGCCGTGACGACGTGCGCCTGCCCGACGGCCGGACGACGACGCGCGAATACGTCCGCCACGGCGGCGCGGTCGCGGTCGTCGCGGTACACGACGACGGCCGCCTCGTCGTCGTGCGCCAGTACCGCTATCCGCTGGCCAAGGTGCTGCTCGAAATCCCGGCCGGCAAGCGCGACCGCGGCGAGAAGCAGATCGACTGCGCGGTGCGCGAGCTGCGCGAGGAAACCGGTTTCGCCGCGGCCGAATGGGCGTACGGCGGCGAGATCCACAACGCCGCGGCGTACTCGACCGAGAGCATCTGGCTATGGTTCGCGCGCGGCCTGCAACCCGGCGCCGCGCAGCTTGACGACGGCGAGTTCGTCGAGACGCTGGCGATGGCCGTCGACGAGCTCGACGCGCTCGACGCCGCCGATCGCCTGCCCGACGCGAAGACCGTCGTCGGCCTGCACTGGTGGCGCCAGGTGCTTGCCGGCCGTCGCCTGTGCCGCTGGCATTCGGCGGCCGACGCGCTGGCCAGCCCCGACCCCGGGCCGCCGCCGGCCGAACCGCGATGAAGGTGCTGAGCCTGCGCTGCGCCAACGGCCACGGCTTCGAAGGCTGGTTCGCGTCCGACGACGACTACGTCGATCAGAACGGCCGCGGCGCGATCGCCTGCCCGCTGTGCGGCGATGGCGTCATCGTGCGCACGCCGTCGGCGCCGCGGCTGAACCTGTCGCGCAGCGCCGGGCCGCGCGACGCGGCGGCAGCGGTGCCGGCGGACGCGCCGAAAGCCGTCGCCGAAGCGCAACCTGCCGACCTGCAGGCGGCGTGGCTGCAGACGGTGCGCAAGCTGATCGACAGCACCGACGACGTCGGCCCGCGCTTTGCCGAAGAGGCGCGCCGCATCCACTACGGCGAAACCCCGGCCCGCGGCATCCGTGGCCACGCCACGCCCGACGAGCGCGCGGCGTTGCACGACGAAGGCATCGAGACGATGTCGATCCCGGTGCCGACAGCGTTGAAAGGGCCGGTGCAGTAGCGCAGGCCCGCCGTCTGAGTGGTGGCGACCGAATCGTCGACGACGGTCGATCCGTCAGGCCCTTTCGACAGCAGTTCCTGACGCAACCGGCCGCTGCAGCCAGCCCGCCGATGCCGGCGCTGCGGCTCGTTACTTGTCGCGCGGGGTCCGCGGCGTCGGTTGCTTCGGCTCGGCGCCGAGCACGGTGTCGCCGACGGCGCGGCCGAACGATTCCATCGGGCTTTCGTCGGGCGGGGCGTCGGGCGCGGCGTCCCCGCCCGCTTCCGCGGTGTCGCGTTCGCTGCGACTCGGAGCGTCGGTCACGCGATCGCGACCTTGCCCGGTGCCGCCCGTAGATGAGCCGCCGACACTTTGCGAGCCGCCACCCGTTGCTGCGCTCCCTCCGCTATGCGCGCCGCCACCGTGCGCGCCGCGCCCGGTGCGCGCCTGCAGCTCATCGATCCGCCGCGACGCCTCGGCCTTCGTGAGCGTGTCGTCGAACGGCTCCTTCGCTTCCTCGCTCAGCGTCTTCAGATAGGACTTCTGCGCCCCGGTCATCGGCTCGTCGCCAGTGACCCAGTCGTCGGGGTCCTTCTCCATGTTGCTGTCGGCAGCTTGCTGCTGCGTGCGCTTGTCGGTCATGTCGGGCTCCTAGGGTCGGTGGTCGCAGCGCAGCAACCGCGGTGCCTGTGGCATGGGTGGCACGACTCGCACTTGCTGCCCAACAGCAGGCGCATGTCCCGTCCTGCGTCACTAAGGCGACTACACCACCCGCCCCGGATTCATCACGCCCCGCGGGTCCAGCGCGCTCTTGATCGACCGCATCAACGCCAGTGCCACCGCATCCTTGCGCGCCGCGAGTTCGTCGCGCTTCAGCGCGCCGATCCCGTGCTCGGCCGAGAACGATCCGCCGTGCTCGGCGACGGCGTCGAAGACCACGGTGTTGATCGCGTGCTCGTTCTCGGTCAGGAAGCGCGCGCCGTCGCGGCCCGACGGGGCCTGGACGTTGTAATGCAGGTTGCCGTCGCCCAAGTGGCCGAAGTCGACGATGCGCACCCCGGGCCACCGCTCGGCGAGCACGGCGTCGGTCGCGGCGACGAAGCGCGGAATCGCCGACACCGGCAGCGAGATGTCGTGCTTGACGTTGAGCCCTTCCTCGGCCTGCGCCAGCGGGATGCTTTCGCGCAAGTGCCACAGCGCTTTCGACTGCGCGACGCTTTGCGCGACAACGGCGTCGGCGACGTCGCCGGCTTCGACCGCCGCGCCAAGCACCGCTTCGAGCCGCGCGCGCGAGTGGTCGGCGTCCTCGGTGTCGCTGTGCTCGATCAGCACCGCCCACCGCGCACCGGGCAACGGCTGCGGCAGCGCCGGGAAGTGGCGCGCGACGAGTTCCAGCGCGTAGCGGTTCATCACTTCGAACCCGGTGAGCCCGGCGCCGAGGTCGCCGCGCGCGCGCGCGAGCAACGCGACGCAGGCGTCGAGATCGGCGCAACCGGCGAGCGCCGTCGTCGTCGCTGCCGGCTGCGGCGCGAGCTTGACCGTCGCCGCGGTGATCACGCCGAGCGTGCCTTCGCTGCCGACGAACAGGTCACGCAGGTCGTAGCCGGTGTTGTCTTTGCGCAGCCCCGTCAGCCCGTGCCACACGTCGCCGCCGGCGGTGACGACTTCGAGCCCCAGGCACAGGTCGCGCGCGTTGCCCCAGCGCAGCACCTGCGTGCCGCCGGCGTTGGTCGCGAGGTTGCCGCCGATCGTGCAGCTGCCCTCGCTGGCCATGCTCAGCGGCAGCAGCAGGCCGTGCGCGGCCACCGCTTCCTGCAGTGCCTGCAGCACGCAGCCGGCTTCGGCGGTGACGGTCAGGTTGGCGACGTCGACCGCGCGAAGGCGATTCATCCGTTGCAGGCTCAACAGCACCTGCGTGCCGCTGGCGTCGGGCACGCCGCCGCCGACGAGCCCGGTGTTGCCGCCCTGCGGCACGACCGGCGTGGCGGTGTCGGCGCACAGGCGGACGACGCGCGCCACCTCGTCGGTCCTCGCCGGGCGGACGACCGCCAGCGCCCGGCCGTGCCAGCGCCGCCGCCAGTCACACTCCCACGCCGATCGGTCGCCGTCGACGAGCACGTGCGCGTCGCCGACGATGCCGCGCAGCGCGTCGACAACGTTCATGCGGCGCAGCTCTTCTTCGATCAAGCTGCCGCCGTGGCAGCGACGTCGCGCCCGGCGCGCAGCCGGCGGCGAACGTAGACGACCGTCGCTATGAACAACCACGCGCACAGCACGAGTTCGACCACCGCAAGCTGACGCGACAGGCCGGTGTCGGTCGTCGCGCGAACGACGCCTTCGAGCACGTACAGCCACACCAGCAGCGACAGCGCGCGGAACGTGGGCAGCCGGTGGCGCAGCAGCCCGGGGAAGAACGGCAGCAGCGGCAGCACCTTCAGCGCCAGCGTGCCGCGGCCGGTCGGTGCGAGCCACAGTTCCCACGCGACGCCGAGCACCACCAGCCCGACGACCCCGGCGACGACCGCCGCGCGCGCCGCGCGCACCGCGACGCCGGGCTCGCGCGGGGTGTCCATGCTGGCATCATAGCCACGGCCCCGGCAGCGGCTGACGGTCGAGCGGCGGCGCGAAGTGCGCGGGATGAGCGTGAGACGTCTGTGCCAACCGCCGCGCATGCGGTAGCGGCCGTCTGACGGAGGTGCCAGGCGGATCGTTGCGGCGCGAATGCCGCGCCGTCCGGTTCGTTTCGCTCGGGTGCACCTTGTGGCAGCTGGGCCAAGCGATGGTCGCCGCCGCTTCCGCTTGGGCTCGCCGCTGTGTTTCCCGCCCGCTACCCCCCGCCCGTGCCGCCGCCCCCGACCCCCGCCGACCGGCACCGCGCGTTGCGCGCCGGGCAGCGCTTCGCGCGCCATGTCTTCGAATGGGTGTCGCGCTGGCCGTGGTTCGCGACGGTGCGCACGCTGTGGCGACGTTTCCGCGAAGACCGCCTCGGCATCACCGCCGGCAGCCTGACGTTCACGTCGCTGCTGGCGTTGGTGCCGATGGTCGCCGTCGTCGCCGCGGTGCTCACGGCGTTTCCGGTGTTCGACGGTTTTCAGGCCACCGTGCAGCAGAAGCTGCTCGAACACCTGGTGCCGGAGACGATCGCGCGGCCGCTGCTGCGCGCGCTGCGCCAGTTCGCCGGCAATGCGCGCGGCATGGGCAGCGCCGGGCTGGTGCTGCTGATCGCGTCGGCGCTGGCGCTGATGCTGACGATCGACCGCACGTTGAATGCGATCTGGCGCGTGCGCCGCAAGCGCCCGCTGGCGCAGCGCGTGCTGGTCTATTGGGCGGCGTTGACGCTCGGGCCGCTGGCGCTGGCGGCGAGCTTGTCGCTGACTTCGTACGCGGTGTCGGCGTCGCGCGGGATGGTCGCGGCGCTCCCCGGCGGCGTCAGCGTCGCGCTCGGGCTGCTGCAGTTCGCCGCGCTGGCCGCCGCGGTGGCGGGGCTGTTCCGCTACGTGCCGAACGTCGTCGTGGCGTGGCGCCACGCCTGGGCCGGCGCGCTGTTCGTCGCGCTGGCGTTCGAAGGCGCCAAGCGCGCGCTGGCGTGGTACGTCGAGTCGCTGTCGAACCTGACGATCGTCTACGGCGCGCTGGCGACGCTGCCGATCCTGCTGCTGTGGGTGTTTCTGTGCTGGGTGATCCTGCTGCTCGGCGCGGTCGTCGCCGCGTACGCGCCGAGCCTGCAGTTGCGGCTGGCCGACCGGCCGCGCGTTCCCGGCTGGCGCTTCGAGCTCGCATTGGAAGTGTTGCGCGAACTGCAGCCCGTTCCCGGCGACGCCACCGCGCGCGGCGCGACGCTGCCGGCGCTGGCCGAGTCGCTGCGCACCGACCCGCTGCGCATCGAGCCGGTCATCGAGTTGCTCGTCGACCTCGACTGGATCGCGCGCCTGGACGAGGCCGGCCACGGCCGCTACGTGCTGCTGTGCGACCCGAAGACGACGCCGATCGCGCCGCTGCTGCAGCGCGCGCTGCTCGCGCCGGCGCCGGTCAGCGGCGGGCTGTTCGAGCGGGTCGGGCTGACGACGACGACGCTCGCCGAAGCGCTTGCCGGCGGCGCTGCGCGAGGGGCTTGACCCCGCGCCTTTACAGACGCACGCGACCGAGCCAGACGTCGCGGTACATCGCCCAGTCGCCGAGGAAGCTGTACCACGGCCGCTTGAAGCTCGCCGGGCGGTTCTTCTCGAAGCCGAAATGGCCGAGCCACGCGAACGCGTAGCCGGCGACGAGGCCGACGAGCACCCACCACGGCTGGCGCGCAACGATCGCAACGGCAAGGCACACGAGGCCGAGCGTCGAGCCGACGAAGTGCAGCCGCCGGCAGGTGCGGTTGGCGTGCTCGGACAGGTAGAACGGATAGAACTCGGCGAAGCTGCGGAACGACTTCGGGTCGACCGCCACCGGCGCGGCGGCCGCGGCGTCAACTGCGGCGGTGGAGGCGGCAGGGTTCGGCGTCATTGCGTCCTCCGTCGGTTCAACTCGTTTCAGCTCAGGCCCCGGCGTCGTTCGCGATGCCGCGGATCTCGCCAGCGCGTCGCGCAACGCCGCCAGTGTCGCATCGGGCGCCTCGGCGGCGAGGCTGTGGCCGCTGGCCAGCGTCACGACGTCGGCGCGCAACGCCTGCGCCACCGCGACCGCGGCGCGCGGCGGCGTCATGCGGTCGGTGGCGCCGCCGATCAGCGTCGCCGGGCAGGTCACGCGCGCCGCGGCCGCCAGCCCGCCGGCGTACGCGCGGCACAGCCCCAGGTCGTGGTGGATCAGGTTCACGCCGTCGCCGGCGCGCGCCTGCATCCGGCGCATCAACGCGACGCCGGCGCCCGGCGTCCACGTACCCGGCCCCGGGTTGCCGGGCTTCGTCGCCATGCCATCGATCGACCACGATGCGACCAGCTTCATCGCGCGCTCGGGGTCGTCGGCGGCGGCGGTCAGCAGCGCGTCCGACACCGCCATCGGCACAGCGGTGCCGACGAGCACCAGCGCCGTCGCGCGGTCGGGTGCGGCGGCCGCGGCCTCGAGCGCCGCCAGCGAACCGAGGCTGTGGCCGACCCACGCCGCACGCGCGACGCCGGCGGCGTCGAGCAGCGCGACCAGCCAGCGCGCGATCGCCTCGACGCTGGCCAGCGGCGGCCCGGCGCTGCGGCCGTGCCCCGGCAGGTCGACCGCGAGCACGCCGTGATCGTGGTGCGCGAACCAGCGCGCGTGCAGCGTCCACACGCTGTGGTCGTTGGCCGCGCCGTGGACGAAGACGACGCATGGCCGCGACGCGTCGAACGCCACGCCGCCGGTGTAGGCGTAGGCGTCGCGGCCGTCGACGACGAGGTTCATGCGGCCTTCGCGGCGGCGCGCAGTGCGCGCTGCAGGTCGTCGATCAGGTCGTCGGCGTCTTCGAGGCCGATCGACAGGCGGATCGTGCCCGGCCCGATGCCGGCCGCCGCGAGCGCGGCGTCGTCCATGCGGAAGTGGGTCGTGCTCGCCGGATGGATGACGAGCGAGCGGCAATCGCCGACGTTGGCCAGGTGCGAGAAGAGCGACAGCGCCTCGATGAACGCACGGCCCTGCGCGCGCGAACCGGCGAGGTCGAACGCGAACACCGCGCCGCAGCCGCGCGGCAGCAACCGCGCGGCGAGCGCGCAGCTCGGGTGGCCGTCGAGTTCGGGGTAGCGCACGCGCGCGACCATCGGCTGCGCCGCGAGAAAGGCGACGATGCGGCGCGCGTTGTCGACGTGGCGCGCCATCCGCAGCGGCAGCGTTTCGATGCCTTGCAGCACGAGCCACGCGGTGTGCGGGCTCATGCACGCGCCGAAGTCGCGCAGCCCTTCGCGGCGCGCCCGCAACAGGAACGCGCCGACGCTGCTCTCCTCGGCGAAGGTCATGCCGTGGAAGCCCGCGTACGGCGCGGTCAGCTCGGGGTGGCGGCCGGCGGCGTCCCAGTCGAAGCGGCCGCTGTCGACGAGCACGCCGCCGACGACGGTGCCGTGGCCCGACAGGAACTTGGTCGCCGAATGCATCACGAGGTCGGCGCCGTGGTCGAACGGCCGCATCAGCCACGGCGTCGTGAACGTCGAGTCGACGAGCAGCGGCAGCCGCGCGTCGTGGGCGATCGCCGCCACCGTCGGGATGTCGAGCACGTCGAGGCCGGGGTTGCCGAGCGTCTCGCCGAACACGAGCCGCGTCTCGGGGCGGATCGCCGCGCGCCACGCATCGGCGTCGGCCGGGTCGACGAAGGTCGTCGCGATGCCGAACCGCGGCAGCGTGTACGCGAACAGGTTGTGGCTGCCGCCGTACAGCGCGCGGCTCGCGACGACGTGGCCGCCGGCGCCGGCCAGCGTCACGATCGCGAGGTGCAGCGCGGCCTGGCCGCTGGCGGTGGTGATCGCGCCGACGCCGCCTTCGAGCGCGGCGACGCGCTCTTCGAGGACCGCGTTCGTCGGATTGCTGATGCGGCTGTAGACGTGGCCCGGCCGCTCCATGTCGAACAGGCTCGCGGCGTGGTCGCAGCTGTCGAAAACGAAGCTCGTGCTCAGGTGGATCGGCAACGCTCGCGCGCCGGTGGCGGGGTCGGGCGCGGCGCCGGCGTGCAGCGCCAGCGTGTCGAATCCGGGGTCGAGGGTGCCGGCCATCGGGCCTCCGTCGGCACCGCGGCGCCAACGGCCGCGGCATCGAAATCATTGTGGGCTATATTGCCCGCGCCACCCTCTGCCGCGGGCCCCGATGAAAGTCAGCGACATCCTGCGCGTCAAAGGCAACACGCTGTACAGCGTGCACCCCGACCAGCTGCTCGCCGACGCCGCGAAGACGATGGCCGAGTTCGACATCGGCTCGCTGGTCGTCATCGAGCACGGCGACCTGGTCGGCATGCTGACCTTCCGCGAGGTCATCAACGCGGTCGTCGGCAACGGTGGCGCGTTCGGCACGCGCCACGTCCGCTCGGTGATGGACGACGCGCCGCTGACCTGCACGCCCGAAACCGAAATCGACGAAGTGCGGCGCATGATGCTGCTGCGCCACGCGCGCTACCTGCCGGTGCTCGAGCAGCGAACGCTGATGGGCGTGATCTCGTTCTACGACGTCGCCAAGACCGTCGTCGAGGCGCAGGACTTCGAAAACCGGCTGCTGAAGGCCTACATCCGCGACTGGCCGGAAGACAACGGCAACGGTGGGGCTCGGCCGCGCTGACGCTCTAACAATTTCCGCGATGCCCGGCAGCACCTTCGGCCACCTGTTCCGCGTCACGAACTTCGGCGAGAGCCACGGGCCGGCGATCGGCTGCGTCGTCGACGGTTGTCCGCCCGGGCTGGCGCTGTCGGTGGCCGATCTGCAGCAGCAGCTCGACCGCCGTCGCCCTGGCACCAGCCGCCACGTGACGCAGCGGCAGGAAGCCGATGCGGTCGAGATCTTGTCGGGCGTCTACGAAGGTCTGACCACCGGCACGCCGATCGCGCTGGTGATCCGCAACACCGATGCGCGCAGCGGCGACTACGCGGCGCTCGTCGACACCTTCCGCCCCGGCCACGCTGACTACACCTACTGGCGCAAGTACGGTCTGCGCGACCCGCGCGGCGGCGGCCGCGCGTCGGCGCGGCTCACCGCACCGATGGTCGCCGCCGGCGCGATCGCGCGCAAATGGCTCGCGCAGCAGCACGGCACCACGTTCACCGGCTGGATGAGCGCGCTCGGCGACATCGAGATCCCGTTCGTCGATGCCGCCGAGATCGACCGCAACCCGTTCTTCGCGCCGAACGCGGCGCTCGTGCCGCGGCTCGAAGCCGAGATGGACGCGCTGCGCCGCGCCGGCGACTCGGTCGGCGCGCGCATCGACGTGCGCGCGACGAACGTGCCGGTCGGCCTTGGCGACCCGCTCGCCGACAAGCTCGACGCCGACATCGCGCACGCGATGATGGGGATCAACGCCGTCAAGGGCGTCGAGATCGGCGACGGCTTTGCGGTCGTCGCGCAGCGCGGCAGCGTCCACGGCGACGAGCTCACTCCCGACGGCTTCGCGACCAACCACGCCGGCGGCGTGCTCGGCGGCATCGCCACCGGCCAGGACCTGGTCGTGCGCATCGCCGTCAAGCCGACGAGCTCGATCCGCACGCCCAAGGCCAGCATCGACCGCGCCAGCCGCGCGACCGTCGTCCAGACGCTCGGCCGCCACGACCCGTGCGTCGGCATCCGCGCGACGCCGATCGCCGAGGCGATGCTGGCGCTCGTCGTCATCGACCACGCGCTGCGCCACCGCGCGCAGTGCGGCGATGTCGTGCTGCCGCAGCCGCCGATCGCCGGCGCGGCGCCGTCGGGCTGATCCGGCCCGGACAGGCCGCGGGCGGCTCGGCGCTGCCGGCGCGCGACCCGCTCGGGCGCTGACGTCCCGCAGCCCGTCGAGCGACGGCGCCGCGTTGGCTCGCCGGCTCGCGCTGGGCGCTTCGCACGACGCGCCGTGCCGGTTCGTCACGGCGACGGCGTGCGATTCGTCGACCGGCGTGCCGGCGCCTCCCCCGCCTTCGACCGCCCGCAAAGCGTGCTGCGGCGCATCCCACCACGGCGTGCGATTCGCCACATCTGGCGCGAACCGGCCCTGCCGCGGCGCGCGTCGGCTACAGCGCCGCGCGTGGCGGCCGATATCTGCGACGAGCGACTGCCGTTGTCGCCGCCCCGGCGGCGGACGGCGACCGCCCCCGACCCCAAGTCGCATGTCCGAACTTTCCCCGCCGCTGCCCTCGGCGGCGACCGACGACGTCGCCGCGGCGAAGCGCCGCCCGCCCGCATTGGCGGCGCGCGGCGACCCGCTTGCCGCCGGGCAGAAGCGGATGCGTCTGGCGATCTACGGCTCGTTCGCCGTGCTCGCGCTGGCGATGGCGGCGCACGGGCTGTTCGCGCTGAACCTCGAATCGCGCCGCGCCACCGACGCCGCAGTGCTCGACCAGCTCGGCACGGTGCGCGAACAGACGCAAGCGCTGGCGCGGGGCGCGGCGCGGCTTGCCGCCGACCGGTCGCGCCACGCCGCGATGCTCGTCCAGGCGATCGACGAGGCCGAACGCACCGCGCCGGCGCTCGAGCCGCTGTTGCAGAGCCAGCTGATGCGCGCCGGCGTCGAGTCACGCGCGTTGGCCGAGGCGATGCGCGACTGGCAACGCGCGCGCACCCGGCTGTGGCACGACGCGCGCGAACTGCTGCGGCGCACGCGCGTCGACGGTGCGGTCGAGGAGCAGGGCGGCTTCGACATCGGCGTCGCCGTGGCCGAGGCGCAGGTGCAGCACCACGCCGAGCCGGCGCTGGCCGCCGTCGAACGCCTCGCCGTGCTGATGCGCCAGGGCGCGGAGACGCGCGCCAGCCAATCGCGGCTGGCACTGCAATGGGGCACGGGCGGTCTCCTCGTGCTGCTCGGCGCGCTGGCCGTGGCCGCGGTCGAGCCGAACGCCCGCGCCGCGGCGCGCCACTTCCGCCGGCTGACACGGCAGTCGGCCGATGTGCAGCGGCTGGCGCTCGTCGCCGAGCACACCGCAGCGCTGGTCGTCGTCACCGACGCCGCCGACCGCATCCAGTGGGTCAACGACGCGTTCACGCAGTGCTGCGGCTACTCGCTCGCCGAAGCGCGCGGTGCACGCCCGACCACGCTGCTGGCGCACCCGGACTGCCCGGCCGAGGCGACGCAGCGCCTCGAGCGCGCGATGGCGCTCGGCGAAGGCATCCGCGGCGAATGGCTGGCGCGGTCGCGCGACGGTCGCGACCTGTGGCTGCACTGCGACCTGCGGCCGGTGAACGATCCGCACGACGGCACCGTCACCGGCTGGGTCAGCGTGTCGAGCGACATCACGGCGCGCGTGCAGCAGCAAGGCAAGCTGCAGGCGCTGTGGTCGGCGCTGCCCGCCGGCGTCGTCGTCTTCGGGCTCGACGGCGCGGTCGTCGACGCCAACCGCGCCGCCGAGCGGCTGCTCGGCATGGCGCTGCCGGAAATGCGGATCTGGAACGCCGACGCCGACGAGCGGATGTGCGTGCTGCACGAGGACGGCACACCGTACACGCAGGCCGAGATGCCCCAGACGCGCACGCTGGCCAGCGGCCGCCCGGTGCACAACGCGGTGATGGGGTTGCGCAGCGCCTCGGGCCGCGTCCGCTGGTTCGTCGTCAATACCGAGCCGCACCTCGACGCGCAGCAGCGGTTGTGCGGCGTGATCGCGTTCTTCATCGACGTCACCGCGAGCCACGAGCTGCAGCAGCAGCTGCAGCAGCACGCACGCACCGACGCGCTGACGCGGCTGGCCAACCGCGCGGTCGCCGTCGAGCGCATCCAGCGCGCGCTCGACCACGCCGACCGCCACCCCGGCTACGGCTTCGCGGTGCTGTTCATGGACTTCGACCGCTTCAAGCAGATCAACGACACCCTGGGCCACGGCGCCGGCGACGCGCTGTTGCGCCAGGTGGCCGAGCGGCTGCAGTCGGCGCTGCGCCCCGGCGATTCGGTCGCCCGCCTCGACGGCGAAAACCACGTCGCGGCGCGCATCGGCGGCGACGAATTCGTCGTCGTCCTCGACGGCGTCGCCGACGAGGCCAGGATCGTTCCCATCGCGACGCGGCTGCTCGACGAACTGGCCGAGCCGTATCTCATCGGCACGACGCCGGTGCAGAGCAGCTTTTCGATCGGCGTCGTCGTCCACCGCGGCGGCTCGCCCGACGCTGGCGACAGCGAAGCACGCGCCGAGACGCTGCTGCGCAACGCCGACGTCGCGATGTACGAAGCCAAGCGCGCCGGCCGCGGCCGCTGGGTGCTGTTCGACGACTCGATGCACGAGCGCGTCGTCCGCGCGATGGCGATCGAGACCGACCTGCGCGCCGCCCTCGTGCGCGACGAGCTGTTCGTCGTCTACCAGCCGGTCGTCGACCTCGCGACGCGCGAGCTCGTCGGCGTCGAGTCGCTGGTGCGCTGGCGCCACCCCGAGCGCGGCATCGTCGCGCCGGCCGACTTCATCGGCGTCGCCGAGGAATGCGGCCTGATCGACGCCGTGGGGCGCCACGTGCTTCGCGCCGCGTGCACGCAGTACGTCGCGTGGCAGCGCACGCTCGGCGCCGCCGCCCCGCGGCAGCTGGCGGTGAACCTGTCGCGCGCGCAGCTGCAGCGCGCCGCGCTCGTCGACGACGTGCGCGAGATCCTGCAGGCCACCGCGATGCCGCCGGTCGAACTCGTCCTCGAGGTCACCGAGAGCCTCGCTGCGCAGGACGACCGCGTGCAGGCCACGCTACGCGAGCTGAAGACGCTCGGCGTGCAGCTCGCGCTCGACGATTTCGGCACCGGCTACTCGAGCCTGGCGTGCCTGCACCTGCTGCCGGTGGACACGGTCAAGGTCGACCGCAGCTTCGTTCGCCACGCCGAAACCGTCGAGTACCACCGCGTGCTGATCGAGGCCACGATCCGCGTCGCGCGTGCGCTCGGCATGACGACGGTCGCCGAGGGCATCGAGACGCCGGGTCAGGCGGCGCTGATGCAGCGGCTGGATTGCGACCGCGGCCAGGGCTATCTGTTCGCGCGACCGCTGGCGCCCGACGATCTGCAGGCCTGGATCGAGCAGCGTGCGGCGGTCGCTGCCGAGGCGCTGGCCGACTGACGCTGACGCTGCGCCGGGCGACGCGGCGGTGGCGGTGCCGGATCCGGCGGCCCGACCGCCGAATCGCCCGTTCGTCGGCCGATCCCGACGTTTCGTCGCACGCCGCGCCACCGGCGGCGCTGCAACCCTAGACTCGCCTCCCGCCGGCAACCGCCAGCGGCCGCTCTCGCCGCCGCGCGTGCGGCGAAGCGAACGAGGGACGAGGGACGATGGGAAAGCGAACGCGTTGGATCGCCGTCGCGATGGTGGCGGTGCTGCTGCTTGCGGCCGTCGCGGCGTGGCTCGGCAGCGGGCGGTGGCGCGCACCGGCGCGCGGCGACAAACCACCGGCGGCGCTCGACTTCGCCGCTGCCGAGGTCGTGCAGCCGACGACCGCGCGGCTGCCGACGACGATCGAGTTCTCGGGCCCGCTGGTCGCGCCGCAGACCGCGGTCGTCCGCGCCAAGGCCGCCGGCACGCTGCTCGCGCTCGATGCGGCCGAAGGTCGGCGCGTTCGCGCCGGCGAGGTCATCGGCCGCATCGACATCGCCGAGACGAAAAGCCGCGTCGCCGAGCGCGACGCCCATGTCGCATCGGCGCGCGCCACGCTGGCGCAGGCCGAGCGCACGCACGCCAGCAACGAACGCCTCGCGACGCAGCGCTTCATCAGCCCGATCGCGCTCGAGAACTCGCGCGCCGCGCTCGACACCGCGCGGGCGACGGTCGAGGCCGCCGAAGCGTCGCTGGCCGCGGCGCGAGTCGGCCTGCGCGACGCGACGCTCGTCGCGCCGATCGGCGGCATCGTCGCCAAGCGCCACGTGCTCCCCGGCGAGAAGGTCGGCTTCGAACAGACCATCGTGACGATCGTCGACCTCGCGCGGCTCGAGCTCGCCGGCAGCGTCGCGACGCACGTCGTGTCGCGGTTGGCCGCAGGAATGCCGGTCGACGTCGTCGTCGAAGGTCACTCGTCACCGGTGGCAGGCCGCATCGAGCGCATCGCGCCGGCGGCCGAGCCGGGCACGCGCAGCATCGGCGTCATCGTCGGTCTGGCCAACCGCGACGAGCGCCTGCGCGCCGGCCAGTACGCGGTCGCGCGCGCGGTGCTGGCCGACGACCGCGACCGGCTGACGCTGCCGATCGCCGCCGTCGCCGACCACGCGGGGCAGGCGCACGTCTGGGTCGTCGAGGACGGCAAGCTCGCGCGGCGCGCGGTGACGATCGGCCTGCGCGATGAGCGCGGCGGCCGCGTCGAGGTGCTCGGCGGGTTGACCGCGGCGGCGCAGGTGCTCGCCGCGCGCTTCGACAACCTGCGCGAAGGCGCGCCGGCGCGGGTCGTCGGCGCGCGGTCGGCGGCGCCGCTGGCGTCGTCGGCGACGTCGGCGCCGACGCTCGCGCGTTGATCCCAACGAACCGCCGCGCGGAGAACGCCGATGTGGATCACCCGAGTCTCGATCGCCAACCCGGTGTTCGCCGCGATGGTGATGGTCGCGCTGTGCGTACTCGGCTTGTTCAGCTACGCCAAGCTCGGCATCGAACAGATGCCCGACATCAGCTTTCCCGGCGCGTGGATGACGATCGAGTACCCCGGCGCGACGCCCGAGGCGCTCGAGCGCGAGGTGCTGAAGCCGCTCGAGGAAGCGGCCAACGGCGTCTCGGGCGTGCGCCGCATCACCGCGCGCGCATTCGAAGGCCGCGCCGACATGGCGGTGGAATTCACGCTCGACACCGACATGGGCCGGGCGATGCAGGACCTGCGCGACCGTCTCTCGGCGGTGCAGAACGCGTTGCCGCGCGACGCCACCGCGCCGATGCTGATGCGCTTCGACAACGAGAACGCCGAGCCGGTCGTGACGCTGGCGCTGCTCAGCGATTCGCGCAGCCTGCGCGAACTGTCGATCCTGGCCGAGGACGACATCGTCAAGCGACTGCAGCGCGTCGGCGGCGTTGCGCGCGTGGACACCAGCGGCCTCACCGAGCGCGAGGTGCGGATCGACCTCGACCCGGTTCGCCTGTCGGCCTACGGCGTGACGCCGGCGCAGATCGTTGCCGCGCTGCGCGTCGCCAACGCCGACCAGCCGGTCGGCATGCTGTCCGACGGCACACGCGACACGCTGGTGCGTGTCGAGGGCATCGTGCGCGACCCGCGCGCGTTCGCCGACGTCGTCGTCGCGCGGCGAAACGGCCTGCCGCTGAAGCTGGGCGACCTGGGCACGCTGGTCGAGCGCGAACGCGAACCCGATTCGCTGGCGCGCGTCGACGGCCGGCGGGCGATCAACTTCAACGTCTTCAAGCAGCAGGACGCGAACATCGTCGCCACCGGCGACGCGGTGAAGCTCGCCGTCGACGAGCTGCGCAAGCGGCTGCCGGGCGGCGTCGAGCTGAAGCTGATCAACGCCAGCAGCGACTGGGTCAAGGGCTCGCTCGACGGGCTGCGCAGCACGCTGATCGAAGGCGCGCTGCTGACCGTGGCGATCGTGTTCCTGTTCCTGCACAGCTGGCGCAGCACCGTGATCACCGGGCTGACGCTGCCGATCGCGGTGGTGTCGAGCTTCATCGCCATCTACGCGTTCGGCTTCACGCTGAACTTCATGACGATGATGGCGCTGAGCCTGTGCATCGGCCTGCTGATCGACGACGCGATCGTCGTGCGCGAGAACATCGTGCGCCACGTGCAGATGGGCAAGGACCACCACACCGCCGCGCGCGAAGGCACCGACGAGATCGGGCTGGCGGTGATGGCGACGACGTTCGCGATCGTCGCGGTGTTCGCGCCGGTGGCCTTCATGGGCGGGATCATCGGCAAGTTCTTCTACCCGTTCGGCATCACCGTCGTCGTCGCGGTGCTCGTCAGCTTGTTCGTCAGCTTTACGCTCGACCCGATGCTGTCGTCGGTGTGGCGCGACCCGCCAGCGGCGCGGCTGGCGAAGCTGCCGGTGATCGGCGCGGCGATCCGTGGCACCGACCGGATGATGGACGCGCTGCACCGGCTGTACGCCCGGGCGATCGGCTGGATCTTCAGCCCGCGGCGCTGGTCGCTGCCGCTGCCCGCGTACGGCCGCGGCTTCGACGCCGCGGCGCGGCGCGACCCTGCTTCGGCGCGGCGGTGGCGGCGCGCGACGATCACGCCGCGCGGCGTCGTGATGGCGGTCGGCACCGCGAGCTTCGCTGCGGCGATCGCGCTGGCGCCGCTGGTCGGCACCGAGTTCGTCCCCGAAGTCGACCGCGGCTTCACGCAGCTTTCGCTGAAGATGCCGGTCGATTCGAGCCTCGAACGCACCGACGCCAAGGTGGCGCAGATCGAAGCCGTGGTGCGCGGCTTTCCCGAGGTCAAGCACGTGTCGACTTGGATCGGCGGCCCCGGCGAGCGCCACTTGGCGTTCCTGAACATCGCGCTCACCGACCGCGCCGACCGCGACCGGTCGCAGAAGCAGATCGAGAACGCGCTGCGCGAGTCGATCGCATCGATTCCCGGCACCGAACCGAGCCTCGGCTTCGACCGGCCGATCTACGTCGCGATCCTCGGCGACGAGCCGGCGACGCTGGCGCGTGTGGCCGAGGCGTTCGCGGCCAAGGTGCGGCAGATCCCGGGCGCGGTCGACGTCGAGACTTCGGTGCAGGCCGGCATCCCGGCGTATGCGGTGCGGTTGAAACCCGGCGCGGTGCGCGAGCTCGGCCTGACCGGCAGCGACGTCGCGTCGAGCCTGCGCGCCTACGTCAACGGCGAAACCGCGACCTACTGGACGACGCCCGACGGCGACCTCGTCGACGTCGTGCTGCGGCTGCCGCAGGGCAGCCGCGAACGCATCGACCAGCTGCGCACGCTGCCGGTGGCATTCGCCGCCGACGGCACGCCGATTGCGCTGGCGAGCGTCGCCGACCTCGAGCCGGTCTACAACCCGCAGAACATCCGCCGGCAGAACCTGCAGCGGCGCGAAGCGGTGTTCGCCGGCGTCAAGGACCGCAGCGCCGGCGACGTCGGCGCCGACGTGCAGGCGCTCGTCAAGTCGACGGTGCTGCCGCCGGGCGTGGCGTTCGACGTCGGCGGCCAGATGCAGCAGCAGGCCGAGGCGTTTTCGGGTCTGCTCGGCGCGATGGCGCTGGCGGTGATCTTCATCTACATCGTGCTGGCGAGCCAGTTCGGCAGCTTCGTGCAGCCGATCGCGATCATGGCCAGCCTGCCGCTGGCGCTGATCGGCGTGATGCTCGCGCTGCTGGCATGGCGCAGCACGCTGAACGTGTTCAGCATGATCGGCCTCGTGATGCTGATGGGGCTGGTGACGAAGAACGCGATCCTGCTCGTCGACTTCGCCAACCACGCGCGCAACGCCGGTGCCACGGTGGCCGAAGCGCTGCTGCAGGCCGGCCAGATCCGGCTGCGGCCAATCGTGATGACGACCGCGGCGATGGTCTTCGGCATGCTGCCGCTGGCGCTGGCGCTGAACGACGGCGGCGAGATCCAGGCGCCGATGGGCCGCGCGATCATCGGCGGGCTGATCACGTCGACGCTGCTGACGCTGGTCGTCGTGCCGGTGCTGTACAGCTACCTGGTGCGTGAAAGGAAAGGCGGCGCGGCCGCCATCGAAGCGACCGCGCCGGCCCCGGCGCCGACCGCGGGCGGCATCGGCGATGCCGCCGGGATGCCGGCCGACCGGCACTAGCGGCGACTGCCTCGGCCGCGTCGGCTGCCGCCGACGCGCTCGCTTATCCTCGCGCCGCTTTCGACCCCGCGGCGCCGCCGCGTCCTCGCGCGCATGATCCTCAACGCCATCTGGGTGGCCTTCGTCCTCGTCGGCGCCGCCGTCGCGGTGCTGCGCTTCGTGCAGGGCGACGCCGAGATCTTCGCGCGCGTGCTCACCGGGCTGTTCGACACCGCGAAGACCGGCTTCGACATCTCGCTCGGCTTGGTCGGCGTGATGTGCCTGTGGCTCGGCATCATGAAGATCGGCGAGCGCGCCGGGATGATCGGCCTGTTCGCACGAGCGATCGACCCGCTGTTCACGCGGCTGTTTCCGGCGATCCCGCGCGGCCACCCGGCCGGCGGCAGCATCGTGATGAACTTCAGCGCCAACCTGCTCGGGTTGGACAACGCGGCGACGCCGCTCGGGCTGAAGGCGATGCGCGAGCTGCAGGAGATCAACCCGGTCAAGGACACCGCCAGCAACCCGATGATCATGTTCCTGGTGCTGAACACCGCCGGGATCACGCTGATCCCGACGTCGGTGATCGCGATCCGCCAGGCGATCGCCGTCGAGCAGGGGCTCGTCGGCTTCAACGCCGCCGACATCTTCCTGCCGACGTTGATCGGCACGTTCATCTCGTTCTCGGCCGGGCTCGTCGCGGTGGCCTACGTGCAGCGGATCCGCCTGCTGCAATGGCCGTTCGTGGCGCTGTTCGCCGGCTTCGGCGCGGCGATGGCGCTGCTGTACGCGTTGCTCGCCGGCCTGCCGCCCGAGCAGATGGCGCGCGCGATCGGCGTTCTCGGCAGCGGCGTGATCCTCGCGATCGTCGTTCTGTTCGTCGCCGTCGGCGCGGCGCGGCGGATCAACGTCTACGAAGCCTTCGTCGACGGCGCGAAGGACGGCTTCGGCGTCGCGGTGACGATCATCCCCTACCTCGTCGCGATCCTCGTCGCGATCTCGGTGTTCCGCACCACCGGTTGCATGGACCTCGTCGTCGGCGCGATCGCCGCCGGCGTTGCGGCGGTCGGCCTGCCCACCGAGTTCGTGCCGGCGCTGCCGGTCGGGCTGATGAAGACGCTGTCGGGCAGCGGCGCGCGCGGGTTGATGGTCGACGTGATGAAGACCTGGGGCGTCGACTCGTTCCAGGGGCGGCTCGCGGCGATCATCCAGGGGTCGACCGAGACGACGTTCTACGTGCTCGCGGTGTACTTCGGCAGCGTCGACATCCGCAAGACGCGCTACGCGCTGGGGTGCGGCCTCGTCGCCGACGCGGTCGGCCTGGTCGGCGCGATCGTCGTCGGTTACGCGTTCTTCCGCTGAAACGCGCGCGCAAGCGCCGCGTCAGACGTCGCGCAGCACGTCGCCGTCGAGTGCCAGCGCGCCGCCGAGCACGAGTTCGCGCAGCACGTGCTCGGCGTGCCGCGCCGGCGTGCCGTGCGGCTCGCCCAAGCGCTGCCACACCGCGCGGCACAGCGGCACCGCGGCGAACCACGCGACGCAGTCGGCCAGCGGCTCGCTGCGCTGCTCCATCAGGTGGTACTTGACGAGCACCTTCAACGCGTGCCGCGAGTGGCGGTCGGGGTCGGCACGAAACGCCGCCAGTCGTTCGCGTGCGCGCCGCAGCGCACCGCTCACGTCGGCGAACGGCGCGCCGTGGCCGGGGACGACCCAGCGCGGCGCCAGCGCCTCGATCGTCTCGAGCACCGCCGCGGCGTCGTCGAAGCCGTCGCCGCCGTCGAGCTCGGGAAAGACGACACCGAAGCCGTGCTCCCACAGCGCGTCTGCGCTGATCAGCACGCGCTCGGCGGCGTCGAACAGCACGACCGAATCGGGGTCGTGCCCCGGCGCGGCGTGCACCTGCCAACGTCGGCCGCCGACCGCGATCTCGTCGCCCGGCGCGACCGCGTCGTCGGGCGCGAAGCGCTCGCAGCGCTGACCGGTGGCGCGGTAGCTCAGCGCGTCGTCGTCCCAGTCGCGCGCCGCGCGCCAGCTGCCGACCGGCACGGTGATGCGCGCACCGAACGCGCGCTGGACCTGCGCGTTGCCGCCGCAATGGTCCGAATGCAGGTGGGTGTTGACGATGCGCGCCAGCCGCGCATCACCGAGCGCATGGCGCAGCAGCGCGAGTGTCTGCGCCGCATGGACGACGTGACCGGTGTCGACGAGGACCGCGGTTCCGTCGTCGTCGTGCAGCAGCACGTTGTTCGACGACAGCCAGCCGCGCTGCAGCACGCGCACGCCGCGCCAGGCGGCATCGTGCGGCGCGTTCGGCTGCCAGGCGGCGGGGTGCACCGCGGCGATTCTGCCGAAGCGGTCGTTCGCACCATCCGGCTGCGAGAATGCGGCGGCGATGAACAAGGCCTTCGTCAAGGAGTCCAGCGAAGACGTCGACGACGACGATGTCGACGTCGCGCTGCCGCTGCCCGCCGGGTCGCGCAACTACGTCACGCCGGCCGGCTGGCGCCGGCTGCGCGACGAGCTGAAGCAGTTGCTCGACGTCGAGCGGCCCAAGATCGTCGAGACCGTGTCGTGGGCGGCGAAGAACGGCGACCGCTCCGAGAACGGCGACTATCTCTACGGCAAGAAGCGGCTGCGCGAGATCGACCGCCGCGTGCGCTTCCTGACGCGGCGGCTCGAGCTGGCCGAGGTCGTCGACCCGTCGGTCCATCACGGCAGCGAACAGGTGTTCTTCGGCGCGACGGTGACCTACGCCGACGCGTCGGGCGCCGAGCGCACGGTGACGATCCGCGGCATCGACGAAGCCGACAGCCTCGCCGGCGAGGTCAGCTGGATCGCGCCGATCGCGCGTGCACTGTTGAAGTCGCGCGTCGGCGACGAGGTCGTGCTGACGACGCCGGGCGGCGTCGAACGCATCGAGGTCGTCGCGGTGGCCTATCCCGCGCCCGAGAGGTAGGGGCGGACCGGCGTCGCGCGGCGCGCAGCGCAGCGTCAGGCCGGGCGCTGCCGAGAGACGCGGTGGACGACCGGGCTGCGGCGCAGCGTGCGGATCACTTCGGCGAGGTGCACGCGGTCGCGCACGCTGACCAACAGCCGCAGCTCGATGCTCGATTCGCCGGGTTCGGGGTCCATGTCGAGGTGGACGATGTCGGCCTCGGCGCTGCTGACGGCGGCGGCGACCTGTGCCAGCACGCCCTTGCCGTTCTTCACGAGCACCTGCAGCCCGGTGTCGAACGGCCGCGTCAGTTCGTCGGCCCATTCGACCTGCATCCAGCGCTCGCGGTCGCGCTCGAACAGCCGCTTGCCGACGGGGCAGTCGGCGGTGTGGACGACGAGCCCTTCGCCGCGGCCGAGGTAGCCGACGAGAGCGTCGCCGGGGATCGGGCGGCAGCACGTCGCGCGCTGGATCGTGTTGCCTTCGCTGCCGTCGAGGAAGACCACACCCTGCGAAGGATGCGCGTCGTCGCTGCCGTAGCGGCCCATCGTCAACGTCACGGCGTTCGGGCGGATACCGTGCTCGAGCATCAATTGGCCGAGCCGCTTGGCGACGATCACCGCGATCTTGCGCCCGAGACCGATGTCGACGAGGAGCTCTGCGCGGCTCTTGTTGCCGCTCCAGCGCGTCAGCTGCTGCCACAGCGCGGCATCGATCGCCGACGCCGGGTCGTCGCTCGGCGGCTGCAGCCCTTCGGAACGCAGCGCCTGCGCCAGCATCTTCTCGCCGAGCGCGTGCGACTCCTCGCTTTCCATGTTCTTCAGGTACTGGCGGATCTTCGACCGCGCGCGTCCGGTCTTCACCTGCGTCAGCCACGCCGGGTTCGGCCGCGCGCCCGGCGCGGTGATGATCTCGACGACGTCGCCGTTCTTCAGCTCGGTGCGCAGCGACGCGGCGTCGCCGTTGACCTTCGCGGCGACGGTGTGCTGGCCGACGTCGGAGTGGATCGCGTAGGCGAAGTCGACCGGCGTCGCACCGCGCGGCAGTGCGAGGATCTTGCTGCGCGGCGTGAACACGTAGACCGCGTCGGGGAACAGGTCGATCTTCACGTGCTCGAGGAACTCGGCCGCGTCGCGCGTTTCGTGCTGGATCTCGAGCAGGCTCTGCAGCCACAGCGTCGACAGCTGCTGCGCGTCGTCGACCGCGGCGTCGCCGCCGTCGGGGCGCGGCGGCTTGGCCGACTTGTCGTGCGACTTGTACAGCCAGTGCGCGGCGATGCCGGCCTCGGCGACGGCGTGCATCGCGTCGGTGCGCAGCTGGAACTCGACCGCGGTGCCGAGCGGGCTGACGAGCGTCGTGTGCAGGCTCTGGTAGCCGTTGGCCTTGGGGATCGCGATGTAGTCCTTGAAGCGGCCGGGCACCGGCTTGTACAGCTGGTGCAGCACGCCCAGCGCGACGTAGCAGTCGGTGAGGGTCGGCACGACGATGCGAAAGCCGAAGATGTCGTTGACCTGCGCGAAGCCGGCGTGCTTCTCGCGCATCTTCATGTAGATCGAGTAGATCGTCTTCTCGCGGCCCGACACCTGGACTTTCATCTTCTTGGCCGCGAATGCGCGCTCGACCTCGGTCTGCACGCGTTCGACGATGTCGCGGCGGTGGCCGCGCGCGCGGTGCACGGCCTTGGCCAGCGCGCCGTGGCGCCACGGGTACAGCAGCTCGAAGCACAGCTCCTGCAGCTCGCGAACCATCTGGTTCAGCCCCAGGCGGTGGGCGATCGGCGCGTAGATCTCCAGCGTCTCGCGGGCGATGCGCTCGCGCTTGTCGCCGGCCATCGCCTGCATCGTGCGCATGTTGTGCAAGCGGTCGGCAAGCTTGATCAGGATGACGCGAACGTCGCGCGCCATCGCCAGCAGCATCTTGCGGAAGCTCTCGGCCTGGTTCTCCTCGCGCGTACTGAAGTGCAGCTTGTCGAGCTTGGTCAGGCCGTCGACGAGGTCGGCGGTGGGCGCGCCGAACTTCTCGATCAGCTCGGCCTTGGTGATGCCCTGGTCCTCGATCGTGTCGTGCATCAGCGCGGCCATGATCGCCTGCGCGTCGAGCTTCCAGTCGGCGCACAGCCCGGCCACGGCGATCGGGTGCGTGATGTACGGCTGGCCGCTGGCGCGGAACTGGCCGAGGTGCGCGGCGTCGGCGAAACGCCAGGCCTCGCGCACCTGCTTCAGGTCGGACTTGCCGAGGTAGCCGAGCTTGTCGGTCAGCGCGGCGAACGACGTCGCTTCGGCGCCGGGTGCCGGCGGCGGCGCGGCACGTTGCAGCCCCTGCAGCGCCGCAGGCAACAGATCGGCAGCGAGCGAGCGCAGGCCCATGGCCGCGAATTTAGCGCGGTTGGCTCGGCCGACGCCGGCCCATGAAAAAGGCGCCGGGCCTTGCGGCCGGGCGCCTTGCGAGAGGGACGAAACCGCGTCGCGCTAGACCGGCACCTTGCGCAGCATCTCGAGGCCGACCTCGCCGGCGGCGATCTCGCGCAGCGCGGTCACGCCGGGCTTGTTGCGCGTCTCGATCTTCGGCGCGTGGCCCTGGCTCAGCATCCGCGCGCGGTAGGTCGCGGCGAGCACCAGCTGGAAGCGGTTCGGGATCTTGACGAGGCAGTCTTCGACGGTGATGCGGGCCATGGGGTCCTTCGGCGGTTCAGCGCGCGGGCGGCGGCTGGATCAGCCCCAGCGCAGCGAACACCTGGGACCGGTTGCGCAGCTGGGAGGCGTACTTCAGACGCTGGCTGTGGACGACCGTTTTCAGGTCGAACAGCGCGGTCTCGAAGAGGGCGTTGATGATAACAAAGTCGAAGTGCCGGGCTTGCGCGACTTCGAGCCGCGCGTTGGCCAATCGCGTGGCAATCGTCTCGGCGCGGTCTTCGCCGCGACGCTCGAGCCGCTCGCCGAGCTCTTCCCAGCTCGGCGGCAGCACGAAGATCAGCACCGCGTGCGCGAACAACCGCTTGATCTGCAGCGCGCCCTGCCAGTCGATCTCGAGGACGACGTCGTCGCCGCGCGCCAGCCGGTCGGCGATCGCGGTGCGGCTCGTGCCATAGAGGTGGCCGTGGACCTCGGCCCATTCGAGGAAGTCGCCGCGCGCGACCATCGCGCGAAACGACGCCTCGTCGACGAACCAGTACTCGCGGCCTTCGCGCTCCTGCCCGCGCGGCGCGCGCGTGGTGTGCGACACCGACACCGCGAGGTGCGAATCGAGCTCGAGCAGCGCCTTGACCAGGCTGGACTTGCCCGCGCCGCTGGGTGCCGCGACGCAGAACAGGTTGCCCGGGGTCTCCATCGGCGGATTCTAGGCAGCGCCCGATGCCGAGCCGCGGGGGCACGAGCTCGGCGACGCGTCTCGCGGGCGATCGCTGGCGCGCCCGGCCGCGGTGCGCCGTGGCCGATGGGCGAAGCGCAGCGTCGCACATCGTTCACCGCCGAAACTCATGGCGTGTCGCCCGGCCGGCGCCAGCGGCGCCGCGTCGGCGACGCGACCGGTGTATTACAGCGCCGCGGCGTCGGCCCGTCGGAGCGGCTCAACGCCAGCGGCACACCGATGGCGATGGTGCAGGACGTACCGACGATCATCGACACCGCAGGCACCGACCGCGCATGCCTGTTCGGCACCTCCGGAGGCGCGCTCGCCGCGGTCCGTTTCCGTGCTGTCCGGCGCGCTGGCGAAGGCCAGCAGCAGCGCCGACCACGCGCGGGCGCTGCATCCGGCGGCTTCAACGCGTGAATGGAGCGGTTGCTCGCCGTTGGGTCGACCCGGCCAACGCCAAAACGGTGCGCAGGCTTGCCGGCGCCGCGGCCTGGCACAGCAGCCGCGACCACCAGGCGCGGTGCCACGCGTCGCCGGCCACCGCCGCGCGAAGTGCTTCCGCCGCGCGGATCGGGTGGCGCCGACGGCTGTGCGCAGCGTCGCGGCGGCGCGGCGCACCGACAATCCCGAAGGTGAACCCTGCCGACGACGCCCGTTCCGCGCGCACCGAACGCGACAAGATGCTCGCCGGCGAGCCGTACCGGCCGCTCGACCCCGAGCTCGTCGCGCTGCGCTCGCGCGCCCGCGACCTTTGCCAGGCGCTGAACGCGACGCGCGAATCGCAGGTCGACGAACGCCGGCAGCTGCTGGTCGACCTCTTCGGTGCAGGCGGCGACACGGTCTGGATGCAACCGCCGTTCTTCTGTGACTACGGCGCGCACATCGAGCTCGGCGAGCGCGTGTTCTTCAACTTCAACTGCGTCGTGCTCGACGTGTGCCGCGTGCGCATCGGCAGCCACACGCTGTTCGGCCCGGCGGTGCAGATCTACACCGCGCTGCATCCGCTCGACGCCGCGCGACGGCGCGTCGAAGAGTACGGCGCGCCGGTCGACATCGGCGACGACGTCTGGGTCGGCGGCGGCGCGGTCATCCTGCCCGGCGTGCGCATCGGCGCGCGCGCGGTGATCGGCGCCGGCAGCGTCGTCACGCGCGACGTGCCCGAAGCGGTGTTCGCGGCGGGGAATCCGTGCCGGGTGGTGCGCGGCTTGGGCTGAAACCAAGCGACCGAGGAGCGTGGATTCGAACAATCACGGTTCTGCCCGTCGGCATCACGCGGTTTCATGAGTCGCGTGCCGGCGGTGAGTGCTTCAGCGGGCGCCAAGACGACTGAAGGATGGCCTGCCCGGAGGGACTCGAACCCCCGACCCCCAGCTTAGAAGGCTGGTGCTCTATCCGGTTGAGCTACGGGCAGGTCGCGGCCGAGCGGGCCGTCGAAACGAATTCTGAAGCCGCGGTACGGTGTGCGGCGGGTCGTCGAAGGCCGCGGGCCGCCGGGAGGAGGAGGCTCGGCCGAGCGCGACCGGATTCCGCGAACGGAGCAGTGCCGCCGGCACGAACGCCTGGCTGCCATGCGTGCGGGGTTCCGCCGCGACAGCCGCTCACCGCGCCGCGTACTGCGTCTTCCCGAACAGCACTTCGCGCTCCTTGTCGCCGGTGATCGGCTTGCGCCGGTCGGCGAGCACCGCGACGCCGCGCTCGACCGCCGGGCGCTTGGCGATCTCGTCGAACCATCCGCGCAGGTGAGGGTGGTCGTTCCAGTCGATGCCCTGGTTCTTCCAGCTGCGCAGCCACGGGAACACCGCGATGTCGGCGATGCCGTAGTCGGCGCCGCCGAGGTAGCGGCTTGCCGCCAGCCGCCGGTTCATCACGCCGTACAGGCGCTTGGCTTCGTTGGTGTAGCGGTCGATCGCGTAGTCGATCTTCTGCGGCGCGTACAGGCGGAAGTGGTGCGTCTGGCCGAGCATCGGGCCGACGCCGCCCATCTGGAACATCAGCCACTGCAGCGCTTCGTACTTGCCGCGGACGTCGTCGGGCAGGAAGCGGCCGGTCTTGGCCGCCAAGTACAGCAGGATCGCGCCCGACTCGAACAGCGAGATCGGCTTCCCGTCGGGGCCGTGGGGGTCGACGATCGCGGGGATCTTGTTGTTCGGGCTGATCGCCAGGAACTCGGGCGCGAACTGTTCGCCGGCGCCGATGTCGACACCGTGCACGCGGTACGGCAGGCCGCACTCCTCGAGCATGATGTGGACCTTGTGCCCGTTGGGCGTGGCCCACGAATACACTTCGATCATCGCTGTCCTTTTCCGCGGCGACGCTGTTGCTGCGGCGGTCGCTGCGGCGCACTCTAAACGATGCTCGAAGGCCTGAAGCGCTGGTTCTCGGCCAAGCCCGCCGCGGCGGTGCAGGCGAGCGACGACATCGCCGCGTGGGCCGAAGGCCGTCAGTTCACGCACCGCCGCGTCCACGGTGACGGCTTCGTCGTCGACGGCCGGCTCGGCGCCACGCCGTGGCGGCTCGAATGGGGGCCGTCGCAGCGCCCGTACATCCAGGGCCACGAGCTGCGCCTGCGCGCCGAGCTCGGCCTGGGCTCGGACCTGCAGTTCGTGGTGATGAACCGCACGCTGCAGGAGCGGATGGAACAGGACGTTTTCGAGCAGTACGTCGAAGGCGTGCAAACGCGGATCGACAACCAGACGCCGCCCGAGATGCGCTGGCTGGTGCTGTATCCGAAGCTGGCCGCTGCCGACATGGCGGCGCTGAAGGACGCATGGGTGGCGGTCGGCAGCGTCCAGCCGTGGCTGCAGAGCTGGCTGGCCGGGCCGCTGGCGCAGGCGCTCGCGGGGCTGCGCATCGACCCGGCGACGCCGGTGGTGCTGATGATCGGCCGCGGCCGGCTGATGCTGCGCACCGCCGCGCCCGACGTCGACGCGGCAACGCTGCAAGGCTGGCTGCGCGTGTTCGAGATCGCGATGCGCGAGGCGCGACGCGCCGCCGACGAGCACGCCGATGCGTCGACCCACCCGAGCCTGTGGTCGACGAGCGCGCTGCCCGACGACGAGCCGAAGTAGCGCGGTGCTTCCGCGGCGCGCGCTGACCGCGCCGCCACCGGCCGCGCGGTCAGCGCTTGGGTGCGCGCTTGCCGAGCTCGATTTTCGCGATCGCGTTGCGGTGCACTTCGTCGGGGCCGTCGGCCCAGCGCAGCGTTCGCGCCGCGCCGTAGAAGTACGCGAGCGGCGTGTCCTGGCAGATGCCGGCGCCGCCGAACACCTGCATCGCCCAGTCGATAACGCGGCACGCCGAGTTTGGCGCGACGACCTTGATCATCGCGATCTCGGCCTTCGCCGCCTTGTTGCCGGCGGTGTCCATCATCCACGCCGCTTTCAGCGTCAAAAGCCGCGCCTGGTCGATCAGGCAACGCGCTTCGGCGATGCGCTCCTGCGTCACGGTCTGCTGCGCGAGCGTCTTGCCGAACGCGGTGCGCGCGAGCGCGCGGTCGCACATCAGCGCCAGTGCGCGCTCGGCCAGGCCGATCAGCCGCATGCAGTGGTGGATGCGCCCCGGGCCGAGCCGGCCCTGCGCGATCTCGAAGCCGCGGCCTTCGCCGAGCAGCAGGTGGCTCGCCGGCACGCGAACGTTCGCGAAGTCGACTTCCATGTGGCCGTGCGGCGCGTCGTCGTAGCCGAAGACGAGCAGCGGCCGCACGACGGTGATCCCCGGCGCGTCGGCCGGCACGAGGATCATCGACTGCTGGCTGTGTCGCGGCGCGTCGGGGTCGGTCTTGCCCATGAAGATGTAGACCGCGCAGCGCGGATCGCCGGCGCCGCTGGTCCACCACTTGCGGCCGTTGAGCACGTAGTCGTCGCCGTCGCGCGTGATGCGCGCCTCGATGTTCGTCGCGTCCGACGACGCCACCGCCGGCTCGGTCATCGCGAACGCGCTGCGGATCTCGCCGCGCAACAGCGGGTCGAGCCAGCGGCGCTGCTGCGCGTCGCTGCCGTAGCGCACGAGCACTTCCATGTTGCCGGTGTCGGGCGCGCTGCAGTTGAACACTTCGCTTGCCCACGGCACCGCGCCCATCATCTCGGCAAGCGGTGCGTACTCCTGGTTCGTCAGCCCCGCGCCGAGCTCGCTGTCGGGCAGGAACAGGTTCCACAGCTCGGCGGCGCGCGCCTTCGGTTTCAGCTCCTCGATCAGCGGCAGCGGCATCCAGCGCCTGCCGGCGGCGGTGGCGGCGGCGATCTCGTCGAAGTAGCGCGCCTCGGCCGGGTAGACGTACGCGTCCATGAACTCGGCAAGCCGCGCCTGCAGCGCCTGCGTGCGCGCGGAGTAGGCGAAGTCCATTGCGTCGTCTCCTTGAATGCGTTGTCGGTTCAGCCGGCCTGTTCGGCGTAGCGCCAGGCAATCGCGGCGAGCGTCGGCGTCGCCGCGCCGGTGGCGCGCGCCTGTTCGCTGGCCGCGATGCCGTCGACGACGCGGCGCGCGATGCCCTGCGTGATCGACGCCAGCCGGAACAGGTTGTAGGCGAGGTAGAAGTTCCAGTCGACGGCCAGCGCGTCCACGTCGGCGCGGCCGGTGCGCTCGCAATAGCGCCGCACATAGTCGCGCTCGCTCGGGATGCCAAGCGCCGCGTGGTCGAGCCCGGCGATGCCGCGAAACACACCGGGCGGGATGTGCCACGCCATGCAGTGGTAGCTGAAGTCGGCGAGCGGATGACCGATCGTCGACAGCTCCCAGTCGAGCACCGCGCGAATCCGCGGCCGCGTCGCGTCGAAGACGAGGTTGTCGAGGCGGAAGTCGCCGTGGACGACGGCGACTTCGTCGGCGGCGCGGGCGCTGGCCGGAATGTGCGTCGGAAGCCAGTCAAGCAGGCGGTCCATCGCATCGATCGGCTCGGTCACCGACGCCAGGTACTGCTTGCTCCAGCGGCCGATCTGGCGCTCGAAATAGTTGCCCGGCCGGCCGTAGTCGGCGAGTCCGGCGGCGGCAACGTCGACGCGGTGCAGCGCAGCGATCACGCGGTTCATCTCGTCGTAGATCGCGCCGCGCTCGGCCGGCGTGCCATCCGGCAGCGACTGGTCCCACAGCACGCGGCCGTCGACGCAGTCCATCACGTAGAACGCGCGGCCGATCACCGATTCGTCGTCGCACAACAGGTGCATCGCCGGCACCGGCACGTCGGTCGCGGCGAGCGCGCGCATCGCGCGGAACTCGCGCTCGATCGCGTGCGCCGACGGCAGCAGCTTGGCCGCCGGGCCGGGCTTGCTGCGCATCGCCCACGTGCGCGTCGGCGTCGTCAAGCGGTAGGTCGGGTTCGACTGGCCGCCCTTGAACTGCGCGACGGTGAGCGGCCCGGCAAAGCCCGGCAGTTCGCGCGCGAGGTACGACTCGAGCGCGGCGACATCGAACGCATGGCTCGCGGCCACGGGGCGGGTGCCGGTGTACTGGTCCATCGCAACTTCAGCGCGGCGCGACCGCGCTCACTTCTCGGCCAGCGCCAGCAGCTTGTCGCGCGCCAGCACGACGAGCCGCGCCGGCTCGAGGCGAACGACCCCGCTGCGCTCGAAGCCCTTGAGCTCCTGGTTGACGCGCTGGCGCGACGCGCCGAGCAGCTGCGCCAGATCTTCCTGCGCCAGCGCCAGGCCGATGCGGATTTCGTCGCCGTCGGCCACGCCGTAGCTCTTGGCAAGCAGCAGCAGCTGGCGCGCGAGCCGCGCCTGCAGCGGCCGCGTGTTCAGATCCTCGAGCTGGTCGAACATCAGCCGCAGCCGGCGGCAGTTCAGCCGCAGCAGCGCGTCGTACAGCTCGACGTGCTGCGCCAGCAGCGTCTTGAAGTCGTGCTTGCGCACCGCGAGCAGCGTCGTCTCGCCGTGCGCGTCGGCATCGTGGGTGCGCGGCAGCCCGTCGAACAGCGCGATGTCGCCGAACCACGTGCCGGGCTCGGCGTAGGTCAGCGTGATCTGCTTGCCCGACAGCGACACCGAGCTGATCCTCACCGCGCCGGCGGCCACGCCGCACCATTCCTCGGCCGGTGAGCCGCGCGCCGCGAGCGGTGTGCCGTCGCGCAGCCGGCGCACGAAGGCGCGAGCGAGGATCGCGTCGCGCAGCGTCGGCGACAGCTTGCTGAACCAAGGTCCGGTGTCGATGTGGTGGCGTTCTTCGAGTGTAAGAACGGGGTTGTGCATGGCTTGTCCCTGACGCGACATCGTCGCTGCCGGCATTGTCGTCACCGTGCCGGCCGTATCGATGCGGCGCGGCGGCGCGGGCCATGCGACTGCGGGGTCGGCGCAAGGTGCGGCGCAGGCCGCGTGCTACATTGATCCGCACCCGTCGCCGAACCCTTCGCTGCCGCCTCCGCATGCCCTCTCCCTGCGCCCCGCGGACGTGGCCGAGGCGCTGGTCGACCGGTGCCTCGCTGCTGCTCCTCGTCGGCGCGACATGGGCGCAGCCGGCACCCCGCGACGCGGCCGCGGCGCGGTCGAGCGAGCGCGCCGCGGCCACCGCCACTGCGGCTGCGAACCGCGCGCTGCGCGGCGCGAACCGCAGCGATGTGATGGTCGAGCAGGCGATGGCAGCGGTGGCCGAAGCCGCGAGCGCGGCCAGCGCCGCGGCGACGAGGATCGCCGCGCTCGAACGCGAGGTCGCGCTGCTGCGTGCCGATCCGCAGTCCGCAGACGTGCAGCGCCAGGCGACGCTCGACCGGCAGCGCGACCGCGACGCGGCGCTGGCGCTGGCGCTCGTCGGTTGCGCGGCGCTCGGCGCGCTCGCGGTGCGGCAAGCGCTGGCCGTCGCCGACCTGCGGCGCCGGCTGGCGGCACCGACCGGGGCGGCGCCGGCATCGACGACGACCGCACCGACAGTGCCGGCCCAAGGCACTGCGGTGGCGCGCATCCTCGCCGAGCTGGCGTCGGTTTCGGCCGCCGCGGCGCGCGCCGTCGGCCGTGGTTCGGCCGCGGCGTCGGGTGACGCGCCGCCGGTCTTGCCGGGGCCGCGCGCGGCGCGCGTCGGCGCGCTGGCGTTGCCGCCGGCGGCCACCGAACGCCGCCCGCCGCGCCCGGCTGCACCGCCGGCCGCCGTGGACAGCGCCGCCGACGACGTCACCGACGTCGCGCACCGCACACTGGTGCCGCCATCGCCGATGCAGCAGACCCAGCCGCTGCCGCAGGTGGCCGGCGAAAGCGCGCCACGCGACGTGTCGATCGACGAGCTGATCGACCTCGAGCAGCAGGCCGACTTCTTCGTCGCGCTCGGCCAGGACGAATCGGCGATCGACCTGCTCGTCGGCCACTTGCGCGCCACCGGCGGCGGCAGCCCGCTGCCGTACCTCAAGCTGCTCGAGATCCACCGCCGGCGCGACGACCGCGACGCCTACGAGCGGCTGCGGTCGCGCTTCAACCAGCGGTTCAACGCCTATGCGCCGCAGTGGGGCGACGACATGGACGCGGGCCGCTCGCTCGAGGACTACGCCGGCATCGTGCCGCGGCTGCAGCAGGTGTGGCCGCGGCCGCTGGACGCGATGGCCGAGCTCGAAGCGCTGCTGTTCCGCAAGTCACGCGGCGACCTGTTCGACCTTCCGGCGTTCCGCGACGTGTTGTTCCTCTACGGTCTGGCGCGCGACCTGCTGGACCGCGACAGCGCCGCCGAGAGCGTCGACGTGCTGCTGCCGCTGGCCGACGGCGGCGACTTCAGCTTTACCGCGCCGGCGCCGCTGCTGCTGGACGGCGCGCCGATCACCGCCGACGAAGACCGCGTGACGCCGGCGACGGCGGCGCTCGACGTCGACCTGTCGCTGTTCGACCGGCCGGCGAGCATCTTCGAACCGCCGTCCGACCCGAAGCGCTGACGCCCCCGCGACGTGTCTCGGCTGCTGCGGCGCTAGACCGTCGCCAGCCGCGCGAGCGCCGCGTGCAGCGTCTCGTCGCGCTTCGCGAAACACAACCGCGCAAGGCGTTGTTCGCGGGCGTCGGCGTAGAACGCGGACAGCGGAATCGCCGCGACGCCGACGTCGCGCGTCAGCCATTCACAGAATGCGGCTTCGGGCAGGTCGCTCGCCGCCGAGTAGTCGACGAGCTGGAAGTAGCTGCCGGCGGTGGCCAGCGGGCGCAGCCGCGTCTTCGCGAGCCCGGCGGCGAAGAGGTCGCGCTTGCGCTGGTAGAACGCCGGGAGTTCGACGTACGGCCGCGGGTCGACGAGGTAGCGCGCCAGCGCGTGCTGCACCGGCGTGTTGACGGTGAACACGTTGAACTGGTGCACCTTGCGGAACTCGGCCGTCATCGCTGCCGGTGCGACGACGGTACCGACCTTCCAGCCGGTGACGTGGAAGGTCTTGCCGAAGCTCGACACGACGAACGTGCGCTCGGCCAGGCCGTCGATGGCCGACGCGCTGACGTGCGCGACGCCGTCGAACACCATGTGCTCGTAGACCTCGTCGGCAACGACGAACGCCGACGTGGGCGCGAGCACGTCGGCCAGCCGCTGCATTTCGGCGCGCGTCCACACCGTCGCGCTCGGGTTGTGCGGGCTGTTGACGACGACCAGCCGCGTGCGCGGCGACAGCGCCGCGGCCAGCGCGTCGAAGTCGGGGCGGAAATCTCGCGGCGTCAGCGCGACGCGGACGACGCGGCCGCCGGCAAGTTCGACGTTCGGCGCGTAGCTGTCGTAGCACGGCTCGAAGACGACGACCTCGTCGCCGGGGTGGACGACGGCGAGCACCGCGGTCAGGATCGCCTGCGTCGCGCCGGCGGTGATCGTCACCTCGCGGTCGGCGTCGTACCTGCGGCCGTACAGCGCTGCGACCTTGGCCGCAACGGCCTCGCGCAGCGGTGCGACGCCGGGCATCGGCGGGTACTGGTTCAGCCCTTCGTGCATCGCGTCGGCGACGAGCGCCGGCAGCGCCGGGTCGCAATCGAAGTCGGGGAATCCCTGGCCGAGGTTGACCGCGCCGTGGCGCTGCGCCAGCGCCGACATCACGCTGAAGATCGTCGTGCCCACGCTCGGCAGCCGGCTCGCGAGCGGCGGCGTTCGCGTGGCGTCGAGCGGCGCGGTGCGGCTCACAGCTCGTAGTCGCTGCCGCCGCCGCCGCGCATCGCGCCGTCGATGAACGCCGGCGACAGCCGCGGCGACAGCAGCGCGGCGAACGCGTAGACGAACTGCCGCAGGTAAGCGCCGCGCTTGAACGCGACGCGCGCGACGTTGCTGCCGAACAGGTGGCCGAGCGGCCGCGACGCAAGGTCGGTGTCGGCCGGCTCGGCGCGCATCGCCAGTTCGGCGACGATGCCCACGCCGAGGCCGAGGCGGACGTAGGTCTTGATCACGTCGGAATCGATCGCTTCGAGGGCCACCAGCGGCTCGAGCCGCGCGCGCTCGAACGCGGTGTCGATCCGCGTGCGGCCGGTGACCGTCGGGTGGTACAGCACCAGCGGGTGCTCGGCGAGCTGCTCGAGCGTCGGCCGCTCAACCGCGGCGAGCGGGTGCGCCGCCGGCACGACGAGAACGTGCTGCCACTCGTAGCACGGCAGCGTGACGAGCGCGTCGTGGGCGGCAAGCGCCTCGGTGGCCAGGCCAATCTCGGCGACGTCGTCGAGCAGCATCCGCACGACCTGCTCGGGCATCCCCTGGTGCAACACGACCTGCACCTTGGGCCAACGGCGGCGCAGCTGTGCCACCGGCTCGGGCAGGAAGTAGCGCGCCTGCGTGTGCGTCGTCGCGATCGACAGCGTGCCCGCGTCCTGCTTCGAATACTCGGCGCCGATGCGCTTCAGGTTCGCGACCTCGCGCAGGATCACGTCGATCGACGCCAGCACCGCGCGCCCCGGCTCGGTGACGCGCTTGATGCGTTTGCCGTGGCGCACGAAGATGTCGACGCCGAGCTCTTCCTCGAGTTCGAGGATCGCCTTGCTGATCCCGGGTTGCGACGTGAACAGCGCCTTCGCGGTTTCGGTGAGGTTGAGGTTGCGCCGTACTGCCTCCTGCACGAAGCGGAACTGGTGCAGGTTCACCGCGCCGGCTCCGCGAGCTTCGCGGCGGCGACCGCGGCGATCGCGTCGAGCAGTTCGGCGTGCTCGCCGACCGACGGATGCACGACCACCTCGAGCTGGGGCCGCGCACGGCGCAACGCGTCGGCCAGCAGCGGCAGGTCGCGCTGCACGTGGCCACCTTTGCCGAGAAACACCGGCAGCACGGCGACGCGGCGGCAGCCGGCGTCGGCGAGCTCACAGCCGACGTCGAGCAGCGTCGGCGGCATCAGGTCGAGGTAGGCCAGGCGCACCGCAGCGTCGGGCCGTGCCGCGCGCACGCGCTCGGCGACGGCCTCGAACGGCGCGGCCCAGCGCGAGTCGCGCGCGCCGTGGGCAAAGAGGATCAATCCGTCCATCGGGTCGGTCGTTTCAGCGGTAGCGGACGAGCCATGCGAACGCGGTCATCGACAGCAGCAGGTACACGAGGCTCGGCATCGCCGCGGCGACCCACGGCGTCCAGCCGCGCAGCACGCCGACGTGGCCCGCCAGGTTGTTCAGTAGCACGAAACTGATGCCGAGCATGATGCCGCCGAAGACCTTGAAGCTGACGCCGCCGGCGCGCGCGCTCAGGTAGGCGAACGGCAAGGCCAGCGCGACCATCACGATGCACGCCAGCGGGTACAGCGCCTTCTTCCAGAAGCGGATCCGGTGGCTTTGCGCGGCCTGCTCCTGGCTCGTCAGGTGCTGGCTGTAGCGCCACAGGTCGGCGGTCGTCATCGTGCTCGCCGGCAGCACCGCGGCGGCGACGACCGACGCGCCGAGCGAGCTCTGCCACTGCAGCTGCGGCGCGCGGCGCAGCACCACCGGCGCGTCGTCGTCGGCGGCGGCGCGGGGCCAGCTCGCGGTGTCGGCGTCGACCAGCGTCCACGTACCGTCGCCGTCGACGCTGCCGCGCGCGGCCTCGGTGCGCGACACCAGCCGGCCGTCGGCATCGAATTCGAAGATGCGGATGCCGACGAGCTCGCCGCCGGGGCTGGCGCCGGCGACATTGACCGAGTAACTGCGCATGCCGTCGGGCGTGTCGCGCCGTTCCTTCAGCCATGCGCCACTGCGGCCGAGCGCGACGCCGCCGTCGCCGGCCTTGACGCGGACGACCTCGCGCTCGCTGTACGGCGCGACGAAGTCGCCGACGACCCACGTCGCGACGCCGAACGCGACGCCGAGCACCGCCAGCAACTGCAGCGCGCGCCCGGGGCCGAGGCCGCCGGTGCGCAGGATCGTGTATTCCGACGACTGCGCGAGCCGCGCCATCGAATAGATCGTGCCGATCAGCACGGCGATCGGAAACAGCTCGTAGAAGTGGCCCGGCAGCTCGAAGAAAGCGGCCTGGACCGCGGTCCACGCGTCGCGCC
Source organism: uncultured Burkholderiales bacterium (assembly GCA_965365495.1). Lineage (GTDB taxonomy): Bacteria > Pseudomonadota > Gammaproteobacteria > Burkholderiales > Burkholderiaceae_C > Rubrivivax. The sequence continues at coordinate 5,991 of CBDUBX010000002.1, read as the reverse complement.
CGCGGCTGCCGATGTCGTCGAGCTCTTCGACGAAGTCGATGAAGAAGAACAGCGACAAGAAGGCGAGTGCGACGAACACCACCGACGCCACGATGTCGCGGTACAGCAGGCGGCGGACGGTCCTCATCGCGCCGCGGCCGCCGCGCGCCGCGGCCACGCGGCGAGCCCGCGGCGCGACGCAGTCGCATGGTCGCGCCACCACAGCAGCGCCAACGCGACGGCGAACGCGCCGCCGTGCACCGCGACCAGCGCCGCGGCCATCGACACCCGCCCGGCGCCGACCCACGCCTGCGACAGGTTGATCACGTTGTAATAGAGGATGAACGTCAGCAGCGCGAACAACAGGTTCCAGTTGCTCGCGCGGCGCGGGTTCGTCGCCGAAAGGCCGATGCCGAGCAGCGTCAGGTTCGCCGCGCCGAACATCAACCCGAGCCGCCACGCGAGTTCGCCCTGGTTGCGCGGCGTCGGCTCGCGCAGCAAGTCGGCGGTCGGCAGCGTCTTCGGCGGCAGCGACTCGGCCGACCGTGCGGCGCGTTCGTCGACCAGCAGACGGTACGAGTCGAAGCTCGACAGCGTGCGCGCGCCGCTCTGTTTATCGACGTCGTTGCGCTGGCCGCGTTCGAGCACGAGGTAGCGGCCGGCGTCGTCCGATTCGAGCCGGCCGCTCTTGGCCGACGTCACCGCCTCGCCGTGGTCGCGTGTCGACAGGATGAAGACGTTGCGCGCCTGGACGCTGTCGCCGGCGTCGCGGTCGATGAAGAACACGCTGCGACCGTCGGCCGACGTCTGGAACTCGCCCGGCGCGACGCGCGACAGGTCCGACCGCTGGCGGTAGCGCTCGCGCAGGTCGAGCGTGCTGCGGTTGCCCCACGGCCAGACGAACAGCAGCAGCAACGCGACGACGAGCAGCACCGGCCCGCTCGTGCGCAGCACCGGCCGCACGAAACGCGACAGGCCGACGCCGCTGGCGAACCAGATCGCCATTTCGCTGTCGCGGTACATGCGGCCGAGCGTGACGACGATCGCGACGAACAGCGACAGCGCGAGGATCGTCGGCAAATGGCCGAGCGCGACGTAGCCGAGCAGCAGCACGACGTCCTGCGGTGCGACGACCCCGCCGGCGGCCTGGCCGACGGTGCGAATCAGGAACATCGTCAGCACGATCGTCAGGATCACGACCAGCGTGGCGCCGAACCCCCGCGCGAGTTCGCGACGCAAAGTCGTATCGAATAGCATTGCCGCCTTTGCCGAAAGCGGTCGGATTATGGACTTCAAGACCCAGCCGGTCGCCGGTGAAACGCTGGCGGCGATCGCGACGGTGAACGTCGATGCGGTGGTCGTCGTGCTGCACGGCACCGAGCTGCCGCCGACGTTGCCGCCGGCGCTGTTCGGGGTCGTCGAGCGCGCGGTGAAGGACGGCGATTTCGCGACGAAGCCGGCGCGCGCGCTGTACCTGCACGGGCTGGCCGGCGTGAAGGCGCCGCGCGTCGTCGTCGCGTCCGCCGCCGATGCGACGCCGGCGGCGCTGCACAAGGCGGTGACCGCGGCGCTGGCGACGCTGAAGTCGGGCGGCGCGCGAACGCTCGCGTTGGCGATGGCGGTGCCGCCGACCGCGCGCCACGTGCAGGCGATCGTCGCCGCGCTGGCCGACGCGACCTACGTCTACCGGGCAACGAAACCCAGTGCCGAGCCGCAAAGCCGGCTCGAGCGCGCGGCGCTGCTGTGCTCGAAGGCCGACGCCGCTGCGCTCGACGACGCGGTGCGCGTCGCGCGTGCGGTGGCTGCCGGGTCGCTGCTGGCGCGCGAATTCGCGAACCTGCCGCCGAACGTCTGCACGCCGACCTTCCTCGCCGACCAGGCGAAGTCGCTCGCCAAGAGCCACGGTCTGCAGGTCAAGGTGCTCGACCGCAAGGCCTGCGAAGCGCTCGGCATGGGCGCGTTCATGGCCGTGGCGCGCGGCTCCGACGAGCCGCCGAAGTTCATCGTTGCCGAGTGGCGCGGCGCGAAGAAGAAGGACGCGGCGCCGATCGTCCTCGTCGGCAAGGGCATCACGTTCGACAGCGGCGGCATCTCGATCAAGCCGTCGCCGGCGATGGACGAGATGAAGTACGACATGGGCGGCGCCGCGGCCGTGCTCGGCGCGTTGCGCGCGCTGGCCGAGCTGCGCGCACCGGTCAACGTCGTCGGCCTCGTCGTCAGTTGCGAGAACCTGCCGAGCGGCCGCGCGGTCAAGCCCGGCGACGTCGTCACCAGCCTGTCGGGGCAGACGATCGAAGTGCTGAACACCGACGCCGAAGGCCGGCTGCTGCTGTGCGACGCGCTGAGCTATGCCGAGCGCTACGCCCCGGCGGCGGTCGTCGATGTCGCGACGCTGACCGGCGCGTGCGTCGTCGCGCTCGGCCACCACCGCTCGGGGCTGTTCTGCGCCGACGACGCGTTGGCCGCCGAACTGCTCGCCGCCGGCGACGCCGCGCTCGACCCGGCGTGGCGAATGCCGCTCGACGACGAGTACGGCGACGCGCTGAAATCGTCGTTCGCCGACATGGCCAACGTCGGCCCGCGCGAAGGCGGCGCGATCACCGCGGCCAAGTTCCTCGAGCGCTACGCCGCCAAGCTGCGCTGGGCGCACCTGGACGTCGCCGGCACCGCGTGGAAGTCGGGCGCGGCCAAGGGCGCGACCGGCCGCCCAGTCGGGTTGCTGACGCACTTCGTGCTCGCCCACCGCCGCTGACCGCGGCGTCGCGACGCCCTGGCCGCGGATGCCCGAAGTCGAGTTCCACACCGGCGTCGCCGACCGCGTCGACTACGCGTGCCGCTTGCTGCGCAGCGCGTGGCGCAGCGCGGTGCGCGTACAGCTGACCGGCGACGACGCATTGCTCGCCGCGGTCGACCGGGCGCTGTGGGTCGCTCCCGAGCGCGACTTCGTGCCGCACGTTCGCGTGCCGCGAGCGCGCGCAGCGGTGGCGGCGCGAACGCCGATCTGGCTCGTCGACGGCGCGCTGCCGGGCGACGGCTGGCCGGCACCACCGCCGGTGCTCGTCAACGCCGGCGGCGACGGCTTCGAGCTGCAAGGGCTCGACCGCGTGATCGAGGTCGTGTCGAACCACGCCGACGACGTTGCGCGCGGGCGCGAGCGGTGGCGCGCGTACCGCGAGCGCGGTGTCGCGGTGCGCCACGTGCCGGCCGGCGATGGCTGACGGCCCGCCGTCGTCGTCGCGGCGGCCGGCGGCCGAGCGGTTGCCGGTGCTGACCGAAGTGGTACGGGTCGCCGGCGGCGCAGGGACGGCCACCGATGCATCCGACAAGGCCGCGCCGACGGGCGCGATGGCGCCGACGGCACCGATGGCCGATGCGGGAACGATGCCGCAACGTGCCGCTGCGGATGTCGACGTTGGCCGCGACAGCGATTCGGCAACGAGCGACACGGCCGACGATGCGCGACCGACGCCGGCGGCGCCGTCACAACCATCACCGTGGCCGCTCGACGCCGACGAGGACGTCGCCCGCGTGCTGCGCGAACTGCAGCCGCGCATCGACGCGTTGTTCGAAGCCCGGCTGCGCGAGGCGCTGGCGCCGGCGCTGGCGCGAGTCGCCGACGGGCTGATCCGCGACGCCCGCGAAGAGCTGGCGCCGGCGCTCGCCGAGTTGGTGCGCGACGCGGTCGCACGCCGCGTGCCGCCGCTCGACTGACCCCGCCCAAGCGACGCCGCGGTCGCTGCCGGCGGCGGCGGTCACGGCTGCAGACGCCACCCCCGCGCGGCCATGCAGCCGGCAATCGCGCTGCGCCGCGTCTCGACCACCGCCAGGCATGCCGCCAGGTCGCGCTCGGCGACGCTCGCGCTGCGGTCGCCGTGCAGGTCGGTCCACTGCACGCCATCGTAGCCCGCGGGCAGCGCTGCGCAGGCCGCGAACAGCAGCGGCAGCCAAACCCAGTGACGCTGCGCTGCCGACAGTCGCTCGCGCCTGGCCGCTCGGGCAGCGCGAACGCCACACGCGGCGAGCGAACGCAGCGAAACGTGCGAAGTCGCACGCGGGGCTGTCGCTAGAATGAACATTCGTTCACACAACTCGCGAGGTAGGTTCGCAATGTACCGAAAGCTTTTGCTTGCGTCCGCCGCGGCGGTGATGTTGGGCGCCTGCGGCAAGAAGGAGGAAGCGCCGCCTCCGCCCGCGCCGGCCGCCGCCCCGGCGGCGCCTGCGCCCGCTGCGGTGCCGTCGGTGATCCGCATCGGCCACGTCGGCCCGGTCAGCGGCGCGATCGCCCACCTCGGCAAGGACAACGAGAACGGCGCCCGGCTGGCCATCGAAGAGCTGAACGCCAAAGGCGTGACGATCGGCGGCACCAAAGTCACGTTCGAGCTGCTGGCCGAAGACGACGCCGCCGATCCGAAGCAGGGCACCGCGGCGGCGCAGAAGCTCGTCGACGCGAAGGTCAACGGTGTCGTCGGCCACCTCAATTCCGGCACGACGATTCCGGCGTCGAAGATCTACAGCGATGCCGGTGTCGCGCAGATCAGCCCGTCGGCGACGAATCCGAAGTACACGCGCAACGGCTACAAGACGGCGTTCCGCGTCGTCGCCGACGACGTCCACCTGGGCGGCACGCTCGGCCGCTATGCGGTCAACGAGCTCAAGGGCAAGAGCATCGCCGTCATCGACGACCGCACCGCCTACGGCCAGGGCGTCGCCGACGAGTTCGAAAAGGGCGTGCAGGCGGCCGGCGGCACGACGGTCGGCCGCGAGTTCACCAACGACAAGGCCACCGACTTCACGGCGATCCTGACGACGCTGAAGTCCAAGCGGCCCGACATCGTGTTCTTCGGCGGCATGGACGCGGTCGCGGGCCCGATGCTGCGGCAGATGAAGCAGCTCGGCATCGACGCCAAGTTCATGGGCGGCGACGGCATCTGCTCGGGCGAGCTGCCCAAGCTCGCTGCCGGCACGATGGGCGACAACCAAGTCGTCTGTGCAGAGGCCGGCGGCATCGACCCGAACGACGCCACGGCGACGCAGAAGATGGCCGACTTCCGCACCAAGTACAAGGACAAGTTCGGCGCCGACGTGCAGATCTACGCGCCGTACGTCTACGACGCGGTGATGGTCATGGTCGACGCGATGGTCAAGGCAGGTTCGGCCGACCCGGCGCAGTACCTGCCGGTGCTCGCGCAGACGGCGAACTATCCGGGCGTGACCGGCGCGATCTCGTTCGACGAGAAGGGCGACATCAAGAACGGCGCGCTGACGCTGTACAGCTACGTCGGCGGCACGAAGAAGCCGATGGGCGTCGTGCGCTGAAGCGCTGCGGCGCTGCTCGATCGAAGGGGCCTGCGGGCCCCTTCTTCTTTGGCCCCGTTCGTCTGCGTTCGTCGGGCCGGCGTGCGCGCGGCGTTCGGTGGCCGTCGACCCGGTGCGCGACCGACGGTGACATCGCCGTCCGCCGCCCCGCCGAGCGCCGTCGCTGCGCCAACGAAAACGGCCCGCAGGTCGCCCCGCGGGCCGTTGTGCGTCCGACGACCCGCACGGCGGATCGGAAGAGCGCAGCCGACGAACGGCCGCCTACTTCAGCTTGATTTCCTTGTACAGCACGTGCTTGCGCGCCTTCGGGTCGAACTTCAGGAATTCGAGCTTCTCGGGCGTCGTCTTCTTGTTCTTGCTCGTCGTGTAGAAGTGGCCGGTGCCCGCAGTCGACTCCAGCTTGATCTTTTCGCGTCCGCCTTTGGCTGCCATCGCTCGCTCTCCTGCTCGGTCGTCGGATTCAGATCTCGCCGCGCGCGCGCAGGTCGACGAGCACGGCGTCGATGCCAACCTTGTCGATCATCCGCAGCGCGGCGTTGCTGACGCGCAGCCGCACCCAGCGGTTCTCGCTCTCGACCCAGAAGCGGCGGTTCTGCAGGTTCGGCAGGAAGCGGCGCTTCGTGCGGTTGTTCGCGTGCGAGACGTTGTTGCCCACCATCGGGCCCTTGCCGGTGACTTGACAGACGCGTGCCATGA
>CBDUBX010000001.1:0-44427 GCA_965365495.1 uncultured Burkholderiales bacterium | reverse complement strand
GCCGACGATGCGGCTCGACGGCCGCGACCCGAGCCGCCGACGTCGACGATGCCGCCGAACCTGCCGAACCCGCCGCCGCTTGCCGCACCGAACGTGCCGCACGCGCCGCACGCGCCGCACGCGCCGCACGTGCCGAACGTGCCGAACGTGCCTCACGCGCCGACCGCGCCGACCGTCGCGGGTCCGGCAGCGGTCGGGTCGACAGCGCCGACCGCGCGCGCCGCGCCCGTCGAGTCCACGCGCGAAGTGCGCCTCGTCCGTCGCCCGGCCGCGCGCGCGGCGGCCGACGACTTCGCGCTGCAGACCGCGTCGCTGCCCGCACCGGCCGACGGCGACGTCGTCGTCGAGCTGCGCTGGCTGGCGATCGACCCCGTCGCCAACGAGCGCGCGACGAACCACCGCGTCGGGCCGATCGTCGCGCTCGGCGCGTGCATGCCCGGCCGCGGCATCGGCCGCGTCGTCGGCGGTGCACTCCCGCCAGGCACGCTTGTCGCCGGCGAGTTCGGCTGGCGGTCGCACGCCGTCGTGCCGGCCGCCGCGGTGACCACGCTGCCGACCGACGCCGGCGTGCCCGACACCGCGTGGCTCGGCGCGCTCGGCGTGCCCGGCGTCAGCGCGTGGATCGCGCTCGAAGACGTCGCCCGCGTCGCGCGCGGCGGCACGCTCGTCGTCACCAGCGCCGCCGGCACCGTCGGCGCGGTCGCGGCGCAGCTTGCGGTCGCCGCCGGCGTGCGCGTCGTCGGCATCGCGTCGGGGAACGACAAGTGCGACTGGCTGCGGTCGCGCGGCATCCATGCCGTCGACCGGCTCGGCCGGGCCGAGACGGCTCGAACGATCGGCGCCGATCACGGCGGTCGCGACGACGTTGCCCCAACCACCGGCCTCGCCGACGCGCTGGCCGCGGCGCTACCGAACGGCTACGACGCGCTGCTCGACCTTACCGGCGGCGCGTTGCTGCAGGCGCTGCTGCCGCACGCCGCGACCGGCGCGCGCCTCGTCCTCGTCGGCCACGTCGGCGGCTACGGCGCCACCGCCGCGGCGATCGACGCCGACGCCGTGCTGTACCGCCGTCTCGCGGTGCAGGGCTTTCTGGTGCACGACCACGCGGCGCGCCACGCCGCCGCGCGCGCGGCGCTGCTGCCGCTGGTGCGCGACGGCCGCGTCGTCGTCCCCGAAACGGTGTACGAAAGTCTCGAGCAGGCGCCGGCGGCGCTCGACGCGCTGCTGGCCGGCCGCGGCATCGGCCGCCACCTCGTGCGCGTCGCCGCAGCTACCGACTGACGCCGCACCGCGATCCATCCTTAGGGATGATTCCGACCGCCGAGGGGGCTGCCTACAGTCGGCCGCAATGCTGTCGCCGTCCTCGCCGAAGCCCTCGCCGTCACTGTCGCCGCCGTCGACGGCGTCGCCGGACTACTACCCCGGCCTGCCGCCGTCGAGCGACGCCGCCGACGCGTACGGCGCGCGCGCGCATGCGCTCGGCTGCGCGAGCGCTCTCGACCCGGTGGCCACGCTCGCCTACGGCAGCGATGCGCAGCAGCGGCTGCACGTCTACGTGCCGCGCGAGGCGGCGTCGAAGCCGCTGCCGGTGCTGCTGTTCTTCCACGGCGGCGCGTGGGTCAGCGGCGGGCTGTCGTGGCTGCGCTTCATGGCGCCGGCGGTGACCGCGCTGCCGGCGGTGTTCGTCGCCGGCACCTACCGCCTCGCGCCGGCGGCACGCTGGCCCGCGGCCTACGACGATGTTCGTGCCGCGCTGGCGCTGGTGCACGAGCGCATCGGCGAGTACGGCGGCGCGGCCGACCGCATCGTCGTCGGCGGCCATTCGGCCGGCGGCCACCTGTCGGCACTGGCGGTGCTGCAATCGCGTCGCACCCCCGTGAAGGCGTGCTTTCCGGTCAGCAGCGCCTTCGACCTGCGCTACGGCGACGTGCCGCCCGAGTCGGCCGAAGGCCGCGTCTACAAGTACCTGTTCGCGCGCCGCGACCAGGACGCCGAGGCGAGCCCGGTGCTGCATGTGCACGGCAACGCGGTACCGTTCCACGTCTGCTGGGGCGAAAGCGACTTCGAGCGCATCGTGCGCAGCAGCGGCGCGCTCGTCCGCGCGTTGCGCGACGCCGGGTCGGCGGTGACGCAGTCGGTCGTCGCCGGCGCGGCGCATTTCGAAACCCACTTGCGGCTCGCCGACCCGGCCGACCCGTGGTACCGGCGGCTGCACGAGGAGATGCACCGTGGCTGAAGACCGCATCCAGCCGAAGTGGCTGGCGATGTTCGAGGAGATGTTCGCCGGGCTCACCGCGGTGCAGCCCGGCGAGACGGTGGCGATCCTGTCGGAGACGCAGTCGCGCCGGATCACCATCGAGCTGTCGGAACTCGCGCTGTCGCGCCTGGGCGCCGACGTCTTCCACGTCGTCGTGCCGTCGCCGCGCGCCAGCGCGCCGGTCGAGCTGCGGTCGACCGGCACCTGCCTGGCGCTCGCGGGCAAGAAGGCGATCGTCGACGCGCTCGCGAGCTGCCACCTCGTCGTCGACCTCACCGTCGAAGGGCTGCTGCACGTTCCCGAGCGCAAGGACATCCTCGCCAAGGGCGCGCGCATCTTCATGGTCAGCAACGAGCACCCGCAGGCGCTCGAACGCTTCTCGATCGACCGCGCGCTGCAGCAGCGCTGCGTGCTCGGCGCGAAGAAGATCACCGCCGCCGACTCGATGCACGTGTTCTCCGCCGCCGGCACCGACCTGCGCGTCGACCTGCGCGACGTGCAGGGGCGCGGCTCGGCCGGGATGGCCGACCGCGGCGGGATGATGGGCTACTGGCCGGCCGGGCTGTGCCTGTGCTTCCCGAAGCCGCATTCGGTCAACGGCCGGCTGGTGATGCTGCCCGGCGACGCCAACCTGACGTTCAAGCGCTACCTCGAGTCCCGCGTCGTGCTGACCGTCGAGGACGACCACGTCGTCGCCATCGACGGCGACGGCCTCGACGCCGAGCTGATGCGCAGTTACTTCGAGGCCTGGGGCAGCCGGGACGCCTATGCGGTGAGCCACGTCGGCTGGGGCATGAACCCGGCGGCGCGCTGGGACACGATGGTGATGTACGACCGCGAAGACTTCAACGGCACCGAGCTGCGCGCGTTCGCCGGCAACTTCCTGTTCTCGACCGGCGCCAACGAGGTCGCCAACCGCTACACCGCGTGCCACTTCGACATCCCGATGCGCCACTGCAGCGTGAAGCTCGACGACGAGCTCGTCGTCGACCGCGGCGTGCTGCAGGGCGAGCTGGCCGGCTAGACGATCCGCGTACCCGAGGAGACCTGCGCGATGCAAACCCACGACTGCGACGTCGTCATCGTCGGCGGCGGCGTTGCCGGCGGCTCGCTGGCGTGCAACCTGCGCGACGCCGGGCTCGACGTTCTGCTGCTCGAGATGGCGCCGAGCACGCCGCAGATCAACCGCGGCGACGAGCTCGCGCCGTGCACCGTGCGCTGGCTCGACCGGGTCGGCGCGCTGCCCAACTTCTTCAAGCGCGGCGCCGAGAAGGTCACCCGCTGGAAGGCGATCGGCCCCGAGGGCGAGACGATCGTCGAGGTGCCGCTGGCGGCCACGACCTACGGCCCGCACAACTACATCCTGACGCTGCCGCACCCGCTGATCGAGGAGGCGCTGCTCGAAACCGCCACCGACAACGGCGCGGTGCGCATCGTTCGCGGCTGCCGCGCCACCGGCTTGATCAAGGACGACGCCGGCATGGCGCGCGGCGTGACCGCGATGATGGGCAAGGAGGAGGTGCGCGTGAACGCGCGCGTCGTCGCCGGCTGCGACGGCCCGCGGTCGGTGATCCGCCAGCACGCCGGGCTGCACACCGAGCTGCACACCTATCCGTACGAATACCTGATGCTGACGTGCATCCTCGGCGACGATCAGCCGTCGGACCTGAACATCGAGGTCTGGGGCGCCGACGGCTTCTGCGGCTTCTTCCCGATCACCAACCGGCGGGTGCGCTGCCCCGTGCAGGCCGAACCCGGCGAGATGGCGCGCTGGCGCAGCATTGGGCTGAAAGCGGTGCTCGAGGAGCTGAAGCAGCGCTTCCCGTATTTCCGCGCGATGCAGGTCGTCGACGACGACCTGCACGTCTACAAGATGCTGCGCCACCACGTCGACAGCTATGCCGCCGACGGCGTCGTCATCACCGGCGACGCGGCGCACTGCACGCCGCCGTACTACGGCATCGGCATGACGCTGGCCATGCGCGACAGCTTCCACGCGGCGCGCCAGATCCGCGAGGTGCTGGCCGACGGCGGCGCGCCGACGCGCGAGCGGCTGCGGCCGTTCGAGCAGCTGTGCCGCGACTACAACCAGTTCGTCATCAACGCGTCGCAGAACTACGGCAGCGTCGCCGCGGCGCGGCTGAAGACCTCGGCCGACGTGCAGCGCGCGCTGCAGTCGAGCACCGCGCTCGATGCCGACGTGATGGGCGCGATCTACGCCGATTACGACACGCCGCCGCCGACCGACACCGACCCGACGAAGGTCAGCCGCTACATCCAGGGCATCGCCCGGGCGAAGAAGCTGTCGTCGCGCCGCCTCGCCGAGGGCTACGGCTTCTGCGAAGCGCCGCGCTGGCGGCCCGACGGCAACGGCGGCGGCGAACTGTGGTTCGTCGACTTCTTCTCCAAGCACGTGATCCGCATGGACGCCGCCGGCCGCGCGACCGTCGTCGCCACGGTCCCCGGGATGCCCGGCGGACTCGGCTTCCTGCCCGACGGCACGCCGCTCGTCGTGTCGCAGACCGACCGCAAGCTGATGACGATCGGCCGCGGCGGCGAGCTGACCGAGTACGCCGACCTGAACGCGTACGCGCGCGGCTGCGCCAACGAGCTGCTGGTCGACCCACAAGGCCGCGCCTACGTCGGCCACCACGGCTTCGACTTCCTCGGCGGCGCCGAGCTGCAGCCGGCGAGCGTGCTGCTCGTCGACACCGACCGGCGCGTGCGCGAGGTCGCGACCGAGCTGATCTTCCCGAACGGAATGGCGATCGACGACGCCGGCCGCACCCTCGTCGTCGCCGAAAGCTTCGCGATGCGGCTGACCGCGTACGACGTCGCCGCCGACGGCGGCCTGTCGAACCGCCGCGTCTGGGCCGAGACGCCGGGCTACACGCCCGACGGCATCTGCCTCGACGCCGAAGGCGCGGTCTGGGCCGGCTGCCCGCTGGCGAGCGCGTTCATCCGCGTCGAGCCCGGTGGGCACATCACCCACCGCGTGCCGACCGACGGCCGCTGGGCGGTGGCGTGCACGCTCGGCGGCGCCGACCGCAAGACGCTGTACACCGTCGTTGCCGACACGTCGCTGTCGCTGATGCCCAAGGGCATCTCGAACGCGTTCGTCGAAGCGGTCGACGTCGACGTCCCCGGCGCCGGGCTGCCGTGACGGCGGGCGCCCGACGAAGCCGATGCTGACCCACATCGTGATGTTCCGGCGCAAGCCCGGCGTCGCCACCGACGCCGCGCTCGAAGCCGACTTCGCGACGCGCCTGGCGGCGCTGCCCGCGCAGATCGCGACGATCCGCCGCTGGCGTTTCAGCGCCAACGAGTTGCAGCGGCCGGCCAGCTGGCAGTGGGTGCTCGAGAGCGAGTTCGACGACGAGGCCGCGCTCGACGCCTACCTGAAGCACCCGGCGCACGCCGGCATCGTCGGCGCGCTGCGCCACCACTTCGACTGGGCCGCGGTCGACTACACGACGCCGGTCGACGACGGATGACGGCGCGGCGCGCGTTCCGCACGCTCGAAGCGGTCCGCGCGTTTGGCAACTGCAGCGTCGGGCAGCCGCGTCGGGCGTCGGCCGGCAGCAAGACGAAGGCCCCGCTGCGGGGGCCTTCGCGAGTGAGCGCGCGGGTTTCGCGGCGCGCGTCAGCGCACCCGCCGCCGCGCCAGCCAGCCGTCGACGCTCCACGCGCCGGCGCCGGCCGCGGCCAGCACCAGCAGGCCGCCGACGAGCGGCAGGTTGCGCAGGATCTGGCGCACTTCGTCGCTGTTCGTGATGTGGCCGTGGAAGATGACCATCGCAGTGATGCAGTAGACGGCGAGGATCGCCGAGACCGCGCGCGTGCGCCAGCCGACGATCACGAGCAGCGCGCCGACGAGGTCGAGCGTCAGCGACGCGGCGAGGAACACCTCGGGCATCGGGAACGTCAACAGCGGCGGCTGCGGCGGGAACATCCGGCCGTCGATCATCTGCGGCGGCGCGCCGCCCATCATCGCCGCGGTCAGGTTGAAGGTGGCGATCTTGCGCAGCCCGTTGGGCAGCAGCGCGAAGACGATCAGCACGCGGCCGAGCAGGTGCGCCGCGGCCGCGGCGCGACCGGCCGGCGCGGCGGCGGTCGCGCCGTGCGCCGCCGCGCCGCGCGCGGCCAGCGTGACCTCAGAGGTCAAACTTCAGCTCCACCCCGAGCGTGCGCGGGTAGTTGCGCTGGTAGCCCGACCCGCTGATGTAGAACGGGTCGTCGTGGTTCAGCAGGTTGCTGCCGACGAGGTAAGCGCTCCAGTGGTCGGCGTCGACGCCGATGCGCAGCCCGAGCAGCTTCTGCGAACTGCCGAGCGGCGCCGGCCGCGTGCCCGGCCCTTGGCCGACGCTGCTCGGGTCGCCCTGGCGGCCGATGTAGGTGTAGCTGCCGTGCACGCCAAGCGTGTAGTGGTCGCTGATCGCGTGGTGGTAGCTGAGCTGCGCGGTGTGCGTCTGCTTCGGCACCGTGACCAGCTGGTTGCCGACGAAGATGTTGGTGTTGGCGAACACCGCCGGGTTGACGATCCGCGTGAACTCGGTCTGGTTGATGTTGCCGGCCAGCGACAGCCGCAGCCCCGACGCCGGCAGCGCCCACGTGACGCCGTAATCAAGCCCGGTGCCGCGCACGTCGCCGACGTTGGCGACGACCTGCGGCGGCGGCGGCGCGAACCCCGGCGCGTTGAAGTTCAGCTGGATGTCGCGCCAGTTCAGCCGGTAGACCGCGGCTTCGACGAACAGCGAGTCGTCGAGCAGCGCGAGCTTGCCGCCGACCTCGTACGACCACACATGATCGGGCTCGACCGCCGCCGGGAACCCCGCGATCACCGTCGACTGGCTGTTGAACACGCCGCTGCGGAAGCCCTTGGCGGCGTTGAAGTACGCGGTCGTTCCGGCGGCCGGCCGCCACGACAGGTTGAAGCGCGGGTTCCACGAATCGAAAGTCGCGTCGGTCGAGCTCACCGACGCCGGCACGAGGCACGTCGCGGGATTGACCGGAATCGCGCACGGCCCCGGCGCGCCCACCGGCAGCACCGTGTGCGGCCGCTGGTTGTCGGTGAACGTGCGCTCGTCGCGGAAGTAGCGCAGGCCGACGAGCGGCGTCAGCGTGCCGTTCATCAGGTCGATCGAGTACTCGCCGAACAGCGCCCACGACTTCGATTCGTAGGTCGGCACGTCGTTGCGCAGCGGCGCGTAGATCGGCCCGAGCAGCGGGATCGCCGGCGGCGGCGTCACCGCGTCGAGGCGCACGTCCTCGGCGGTGTCGGCGTGCAGCACCATCGCGCCGGCGATCCAGCGCGCCGGCCCGGTGTCCTTCGACACGACGCGCAGCTCGGACGACGTCGTGCTCGCGTCGAGGCCGCTGTTGAGCATCAGGTTGTTGACGGGCACGCGGTTGGACTGCCACGCCTTGACGTGGCCGCTGGAGCTTTCGATCAGCACCGGGCCGGCGTCGTACGACGCGTAGAAGCTCGTCAGGTCGATGCGCGACTTGTTGAAGCTCTCCATCGGCGTCGGCCCGAGAGTCGACGCCGGATACTGGCCGGTGAAGACCTCGGCCGGCGGGCCGGGGCGGTACTCGAGCTGGTTGCCCTTCGGATCGTTGGTGCGGCTTCTCTGATGGCCGAACTTCAGCGTCACGTCGCGGTGCGGCCGGCCGAGCAGCTTGATGCGCACCATCTGGTTGCGGGTCTCGTTCAGCTGGTCGGGAAACGTCGGCGACGACGTGTAGCCGCCGGTCTCGTCGCGCGTGGCGGTGACGCGCAGCCCGAACGCGTCCTGCACGATCGGCACGCTCAATGCGGCGCCGATGTTCCAGTTGGGGTCGCCGCCCGACGTGCGCGAGTAACCGAGCACGCCGCGCGCGTGCATCGTCTTCAGGTCGGGGTCGGCGGTGATGAAGCGCACGCTGCCGCCCATCGCGCCGAGGCCGTACAGCGTGCCCTGCGGGCCGCGCAGCACTTCGACGCGTTCGACGTCGAAGGTGCTGGCCACCGGCGCCCAGTTGCGGTTGAGGATCGTGAAGACCGCGTCGTCGAGGTAGTAGCCGACGGTGCTGTCGCCGTACAGCGACGTGACGCCGCGAATCTGGAACGACCGCGTGCCGGCGCTCGTCGATCGGCCCTCGGACGCGCCGGGGATCGCCTTGACCAGGTCCTTCAGGTCGGCGATGCCGACGTCTTCGAGCTGCGAGCCGGTGAACGCCTGTACCGCGGCCGGCACCTCGATCAGCCGCTGCTCGCGCTTCTGCGCGGTGACGGTGACCGTCTGTCCGGCGCCGACCGGCGCGATGGCGGCGCGCGCCGGCGTCGTCGCGACGCCCATCGACGCCATGGCCGCGAACACGGCGGCGCTGGATGCCTTCATCTGAAATCGTTGCATCGTCTCCTCCGGGTGGGCCATCGAGGCCGGGGGACAATAGGAGGGGCGCTCGGGCGCGTGAATCATCCTTAGGGATGGGCACGCACGGTCGCGGGAGTCGCGTGCCGCGACGCCGCCGATGCCGTCGCGAGACGCGCCGCGGCGCGGGACGGTCAGCCGAGCGCCGAATCGATCGCGGCCAGCGCGGCCAGCGCGGTCATCGGCAGCGCGACGTCGACCGACCGCGCCACTTCGGCGTCGCGCGGGTTGATGCGCACGAGCCGTGCGTCGCGGTGAACGACGAGGCGTTCGCCGAAACGCCGCACCGACGGCACGTCGCGGCCGGCGCCGATCTCGACGACCACGATGCGGCTCGCGGCGCCGAGCCAGCGTTCCAAGCGGTGCATTTGCTGCGCGGTGCGCACGTCGACCCACGCCGCGTCGCCGAACATCAGGATCGCCGGGCGTGCCAGCGCGCCGCAACGCGGGCAGCGCGGCGGCGCGTTGAGCAGCCGGCAATCGGTGTCGTCGACCTCCGGCACGAAGCCGTCGGCCGGCCAGGTCGCGTCGTGGCACGGCCGCGTGCACTGCAGGTGGTGGATCGACCCGTGGCATTCGACGATGCGGTCGTCGTCGAAGCCGGCGCGCTGGAACTGGCCGTCGACGTTCGACGTGTAGACCGCGCCGCCGTGCAGCATCGACCCGCCCCAGCGCCGCAGGATCGCGAACCCGGCGTGCGGCACGGTGCGGCGGTACAGCGCGAGGCGGTGGCCGTAGAAGCCCCAGGCGAGCGCGGGGTCGGTGGCGAAGCTGCGCGGGCTGGCCGCTTCGGCGAAGCCGATCCCGCGCCGTCCGAGCGCTGGGTAGGCGCGCCAGAAGCCCTGCGCGCCGCGGAAGTCGGGCAGCCCGGAGTCGACGCCGATGCCGGCGCCGGCGGCGACGACGATCGCGTCGGCGGACGCGACAAGGTCGGCGGCGGCGGCGATGGGGTCGGGCATCGTGGCGTGACGGCAGACGGTGTGCGCGCGGCGCGGGGTTCGATTGCCTCGATCGACGGCGCGCGAAGTGCGCCCGACGTCGACGATGCGGTCGCCGGCGGCGTCAACGCGAGGCGCCGTCGCCGGGGCCCGGCGCCGCGGTGGCGTGCAGCGGGTCGTCGGCCGGACGCAGCACCGCCAGCAAGTCCGACGTCGTGCGCAGGATCAGCTGCGCGCCGGTGCGGCGCAGCTCGTCTTCGGTGCCGAAGCCGCACAGCACGCCGACGCACTGCGCGCCGGCGGCGATGCCGGTGCGCATGTCGATCGTCGTGTCGCCGACCATCAGGCAGTGCTCGGGCGCCACCCCCATCGCCGCGGCGGCGTGGCGCAACGGGTCGGGATGGGGTTTCATCCGCGGCGTCGTCTCGGCGCCGACGACGGCGGTGAACAGCTCGCGCACGCCGTAGTGGCGCAGGAAGCGGTCGATCCGCGGCACGTGGCCGGTCGAGATCGTGCACATCGGCCAGTGGCGCGCGAGCTCGGCGAGCATCTGCTGCACGCCGGCGACCATTTCGTGCGGCACCTCGTCGATCGCCGCCGGGTTGCGGGTGTGCGCCGGGTCGGCGTTGCGCTCGCGGATCGCGCGCAGGCGGTGGCGCAGCCGCGTCAACGGCACGTCGAGCCCCCAGGCATCGAGCCGCTCGTACGCCGCGTGCACCGGCGATTCGAGCCGCATCACCGCCTGCCGCGCGAGGCGCTCGGCGCGGCGGCCGCTGACCGCGGGCACCGCGTCGATCAGCGCCGCCAGCCGGGCGACGAGGCGGTCGTCGGTGTCGGCGATCGTGCCGTCGACGTCGAAGCACAGCGCGCGCACACGCGAAAGATCCAGGCTCACGCCGCGACCTTACACGCTCGGACGCTGGCAGCATCGGCCGCGAAACCGCCGATCGACATGCCGCGCCACCGCCACCACGTCTACGTCGTCGAGCTGTCCGACCGCGTCTGGAACGAGCCGCGCTTTCGCCGCGCCAACCCCGACCACCGCATCGGCATGCCGTTGGTCTACGTCGGCATGACCGGCCTCGACCCCGACCTGCGCTTCGACAAGCACAAGGCCGGCGTGCGCGCCAACCGCTACGTCACCGACTACGGGCTGCGCCTGCTGCCGGCGCTGTACGAGGTCTACAACCCGATGCCGTACGAGGCGGCCAAGGAGATGGAGGTCGAGCTGGCGATCGGGCTGCGCGAGCAGGGGTACGGGGTGTGGCAGGGGTGAGGGGCGGGAAGGTGCCGCACGGTCGGCTAATCAATTCGACTATGATGGAAATATGGAAGAACAAGACGTCGTGCGTTCCCTGGCCGCCTTGGCGCAAGACCACCGCCTGCGGGTGTTCCGGGCCCTCGTGGTGGCGGGACCCCAGGGCCTGACGCCGGGAGTGATCGCCGACGGCGCCGGGATCGCGCCGGCCACGTTGTCGTTCCACCTCAAGGAGTTGACGAACGCGCGCCTGGTGACGCAACAGCGCCAAGGGCGTCATCTCGTCTACCGCGCGTCGTTCGACACCATGAACGCGCTGCTGTCGTACCTGACGGACAACTGCTGCCGGGGCGACGCCTGCCTGGCCGAGGCGGCGTCCGCCTGTCATTGCTGACACTGCCGAAAGGACCGCGATGAGGCACTTTAGCGGCTCGACATCGGATCGCGTCGGACCATGACCGTCCACGTCCTGATCCTCTGCACCCACAACTCCGCGCGCAGCGTGCTGGCCGAAGGGATGCTGAACCACCATGCGATGCGGCTGGGCCAGGATGTTCGTGCGCACAGTGCCGGGAGCGCCCCGAGCGGTCGCGTCAACCGCTTCGCGATCGAGGCGCTGGAGAACGCCGACATCGACACCCGCGGGATTCGCAGCAAGAGCTGGGACGAGTTCAGCCGCGACGGCGCGCCGCCGCTTGCGATCGTGATCACGGTGTGCGACGCCGCCGCGGCCGAGACGTGCCCGGTGTTCTTCGGTGCCGGCGAAGCGGCGGCGGTCCAGCCGGTCAAGGTGCATTGGGGCTACCCCGATCCGTCGCATGCCGACGGCGACGACGCCAAGCGCCGCGCCTTCGAGCTGACGCGGCAGGCCATCGGCTACCGCATGCTGCAGCTGCTGATGCTGCCGCTGGCGACGATGGACCGCGCGGCACTGCAGACCGCGCTGGTCGAGATCGCAGCACGTTGATGGCGGCGCCGCGGACGGCGCCGCGTCCGGCGAGCCGGACGCCGATGAGCGCCTTCGAGCGCTGGCTCACCGTCTGGGTTGTCCTGTGCATCGTCGTCGGCGTCGCCCTGGGCCGGGCGCTGCCGGAGACGTTCCGGTCGATCGGACGCATGGAGGTCGCGCAGGTCAACCTGCCCGTCGGGCTGTTGATCTGGGTGATGATCATTCCGATGCTGCTGAAGGTCGATTTCGGCGCTCTGCATCGGGTGAGACGGCACTGGCGCGGCATCGGCGTGACGCTGTTCGTCAACTGGGCGGTCAAGCCCTTCTCGATGGCACTGCTGGGCTGGATCTTCGTGCGCCACGTGTTCGCGCCCTACCTGCCTGCCGGGCAACTCGACAGCTATCTCGCCGGGCTGATCCTGTTGGCCGCCGCGCCGTGCACCGCGATGGTCTTCGTCTGGAGTCGGCTCACCGACGGCGATCCGCTCTTCACGTTGAGCCAGGTGGCGCTGAACGACACCATCATGGTGTTCGCGTTCGCGCCGATCGTCGCCCTGCTGCTGGGGCTGTCGTCGATCACCGTGCCGTGGGCCACGCTGCTGACCTCGGTGGTGCTGTACATCGTTCTCCCCGTGCTGATTGCACAGGTCTGGCGCCGTACCTTGCTGGCGCGAGGGCAGGCCGCATTCGACGCGGCGCTCGCCAGGATCGGCCCGTGGTCGATCGCCGCCCTGCTCGCCACACTGGTGCTGCTGTTCGCCTTCCAGGGCGAGGCGATCCTCGCTCAGCCTCTGGTCATCGGGATGCTGGCCGTGCCGATCCTGATCCAGGTGTTGTTCAACTCGGCGCTGGCGTACTGGCTCAACCGGCGCCTCGGCGAGGCGCACGACGTCGCCTGCCCGTCGGCGCTGATCGGCGCGAGCAACTTCTTCGAGCTTGCCGTTGCCGCGGCGATCAGCCTCTTCGGCTTCGAATCCGGCGCCGCGCTCGCCACCGTCGTCGGCGTGCTGATCGAGGTGCCGGTGATGCTGCTCGTGGTGCGGATGGTCAACCGCAGCAAGGGCTGGTACGAGCGGCCGCGGGCGCGTGGCGCAGTCGGTTGATGCCGGTTCGGCCGCGTTGCCGGGAGACTCGACACCGTGATCGTGCGCCGCGCCGCCGACAGACTGAAGGCGTCGTCGCAGCGTGGGCAGACGACGCGCAACAGCAGCCGCGTCGCTAGCGGTGCGGCCGCTGCGGATGCTTCGGGTGCCGACCACCGCCAACGCTCGCTGGCGTTCGCGAAGCTGTGGGAACCCGGAAACGGCGCGGACGCCTAGCAGCCGCTCGGGTTCGCCGCGAAGAACACCGCCAAGACGACCGGCTCGCAGCGGGGACACGATCGCCGCCACCTGGCCCGGCGCAGCGCGCTCAGGTCGTCACCCGCTCGGCGCCGTCGACCCGGCCGCCGCATGGTCGCAAGTCCACAGCGGTCGCGCGCCGGCCATCAGCGCGAGAGCCACGTAAAGCAGTCGGCGAAGCCGGCTTCGCACCGTCTGCGGATTGCCCCAGCGCCGCTTCCACGGCGCCTTCGGACTCGAATGCCAGTGCGAACGAACCCAGCACGCCGAACAAGGCCTGCCGCATGCCGGCCTCGTGGAAGCCGCCGTCCCACATTCGATATCGTGCAGACCCGCATCGACCGTCCGGACGGGCCCGTGGCGACCCCAGCTCCCGCCGAAGACAAGCCCTTCGACCCCTGCCTGCGCTTCAACGACGGCGCGGCCTACGAAACGATGATGGGCCGCTGGAGCGTGCGGGTGGCGGCGCCTTTCCTCGACTGGCTGGCGCTGCCGCAGGGTCTGGACTGGCTGGACGACGGTTGCGGCAATGGCGTCTTCAGCGAAGTGCTGATGACCCGCCAGGCCCCGGGTTCGGTGGTCGGCGTCGACCCTTCGGCGGCGCAGCTGGCCTTCGCGCGCCAGCGGAGCGGTGCGACCGGCGCGCGCTTCATCGAGGGCGACGCCCAGGCGCTGCCGCTGCCCGATGCCTGCGTCGATGCCGCGGTCATGGCCCTGGTGCTGTTCTTCCTGCCCGACCCGGCCCGCGGCCTGCAGGAGATGCTGCGCGTCGTCCGCCCCGGCGGCACGATCGCCGCGTACCACTGGGACATGGCGGGCGGTGGCTTTCCGCTGCAGCCGGTGCTGGATGCCGTGCGCGCCGAGGGGCACGCACCCCAGGAGCCGCCGAGCACCTGGGCTTCGGCGCTGGATGCGTCGCACGAGCTGTGGCGAATGGCGGGCCTAATGGACTTGCAGACGCGCCAGTTCGAGGTGCGGCGGGAATTCGACAGCTTCGATGAGTTCTGGCGGAGTGCGCAGGGGAGTCCGCGGTTGAAGCACTTGTTGGCGTCTCTGGAGCCGGTGGCGCTGCAGCGGCTTGCCGAGCGCGTGCGTGACAGCGTCGGGGCGACGGTCGATGGGCCGCTGGTGCTGCACGCCCGCGCCAACGCGGTCAGGGGGCGCCGGGCCTGAGGGCCGCGGTCCGGGCCGTTTCGGCGAGGCCCGCTGCAGCGAAGTTCGCAGGACACGGCCGCCGAGTCGCGGTCGTTGGTGATCGCGTGGATCGCCGTCATGGCACCTACTGAGGCCGCCAAGAGCCACGCAAGAGCTTCGTCGCGACGACGCAGCGCGACTCGCGCCAGCGCCCGGCGCCGGACCCAGTGAAGCGATCGTTCAGCGCCGCCGGGCCCAACGAGCTGGTGTCGCCGACAGACCTATATCCCAAGCCCGCCCTCCGAGACGACGTGTCCACCGCCGGCTCTGCGTGGCGGGCGTCACGCCGCGGGTGGACAAGTCGGCGCCGGAGCACATCAACGTGACTTGAAAACCAACCCCTCAACCGTCAACCAGATCGGGGCAACTCCAGATGGCGACGAGCTGGCGGGCGACCAGTCAGTCAACCGCTCGGCCGCGTCCGTCCACGGGCCGCATGTCGGCCCGGTCTGGCGGAATCGTCGCGAGCGTCCGGGCCAGGCTCCGTCAGCAGCAGGTCGTAAAGACCGTCGGCCATCCCAGGGCGGTCAGGCGATGGGTCGTGTGCCGCGGCAGGCGGGATAGTCGGTGCAGCCCCAGAATTCGCGCCCGGCGTTCGCGCCGCGCTTGGCCGTCCGGCGCGCCATCGGCTGTCCGCAGGCGCGACAAGCAGGGGCGGATGTCGCGCGGGCCGACGGCACAGGCCGTGGCTGAGCCGGCACAGCCGCTGGAGAGACCGGCGGCTGCTGTGGCGCCACGCGATCGGCGGCCGATGCGCCTGCGTCGAGCGCCTGCCGGATCAGCCCATGCAGCTTCGGGCCGTCGACCAGCGTGACGTTTCTTCCATTCGCAAAGCGCGCTGCCTCGTCGGTGAAACGGCCCGAGGTCACGACGAAACCACCGGCGGCGCCGCTGGCGGCCATCACGCCGTACAGCTCCCGCACCACGTCCACGCCGACCTTGAAGGCGCGCCACTGCTTGCACTGCACCAGGAACTTCTCGCGCCCGTTGCGGCTGGGGCGGAACAGCACGAGGTCGATGCCGCCGTCCGCCCCGCCCCCGCCGGTCTCTTCCACGTGGTAGCCCTGGCGTCGGAAGCCCTCCGCAACCAGCATCTCGAACTGCCGCCAGCTCATGTCGTTCAGCGCGTCGCTGGCGTCGCTATGCGTGACCACGCCGACGAGCTTCTTGCGCTGGCGTCTGCGCAAGAACGACACAACGGCGCCGAGGAGGCACAGCAGCGGCACGATGTACTGCCCGCCGAACGCCAGGCCTTGCCATATGGCTTGAAGCGGCACGTTCGGTCTGACGGGGTCGATCACCACCGGGCGGGTCGCCACGTCGTGCAGCCAGAAGTACGAGACGATGGCCAGCAGAACTCCCACCCACCAGGGCATCATGCCGATGACCTCGATCAAGTCCTCTGCTGGTGAGCTCTTCCTACGCCTGGCCATACCGATTCACTCTTCTTGCCGTAATGCTGTCGTATTGGGATCGGCACGTTCCGCCCGGCCGGACTGCCGAACGTGCAAAGTTGACCCCGCGCTTCTGAACTCACCGATCCGCACGGCCGTCGCCATGTGTGTGCTCGGCCTGGTGTTCATGCTGCCGATGATGAACGCCGGTGCTCAGCCGCTGCCGCCGCCGTCCAGGACGGTCTTCAAGTGCGAGCAGGAAGGCAAGGTGCTGTAGTCCGACGCACCGTGCCTCGGTGCCGAGCGAGTGGCTGTCGAACCCACGCGTGGATTGGACAAGTCATCGGTGCGTTCCCGGGTCGGCGAAGACGTGCGCCGTGAACGTCACAACGAGCAGATGGCGGAGGCGCTCCGTCCGATCTTGGGTGAGAGCGCCGAGCAGCGCGCGACTCGACACCGGCGCGCAGCGCTTCCGGCGGCGGCCCAGTCGCGATGCCGTCTCCTCGATGGCGACATCGCGGCGGTCGAGGCCGCCGAACGTACGGCCACGGCGGCTGCGCGGAGCGCCGTCCAGTCGAGGTTGTTCAACCTGCGATCGGAGTACCGTGACATGAAGTGTTGATGTCAGGCCGCAGGCGAACGCGGCCGTCGCGCCGCGCTGCGTTTTCCGGTCGGACCGCCGTGCATGACAACGAAGGAGTCGCGATGCATCTCGAAGCTTCCTGCCATTGCCGGTCCGTGCGCTTCAGCGTCGAGTCGCACGAGCCCATGCCGTTCATGCGCTGCTACTGCTCGATCTGTCGCAAGACGGCCGGCACCGGGGGGTTCGCGATCAACCTGGGCGCCGACCACGCGACGCTGAAGGTCGACGGCATGGAGCACGTCTCGGTCTACCGCGCCAGCAGAGTAGCGGTCATCGCCACTTCTGCAAGCGCTGCGGCACGGCGCTGTGGCTCTGGGATCCCAGCTGGCCCGAGCTCGTGCATCCGCATGCCGGCGCGATCGACACCCCGCTGCCGTCGCCGCCATCGGTGACACACATCATGCTCGGCTCGAAGCCCGACTGGGTCGATGCGCACGTCAAGCCGGGCGACGATTCGTTCGACGCGTATCCGAAGGAGTCGCTGGCGGAGTGGCACCGCCGCCATGGCGTCGGCGGCAACCAGAGCTGATCCATCACTGCTCCGACAGCCGACGCGACGGGTCCTTGCGATGGGTGCTTTGACGACATCGATTCGCCTCGATCTGGCCGACGTCGGATGGTTTCAAGATCGTTTCGATGAACTGGCCCGCCGACCTGTCCCGCCATTCCTGGAGCCGGGCTCGTCTGTGGCGCCCCGCAAGAACGACGCCGCGTGACGCCGTGCGCCGGCGCTTACCGACTGCCATACCTCATGCGGAAAGTGCTCGGGCAGCTCTCGCTCGACGGTATTCAGCGCGGCATCCAGGCCGTTGACCATGGCCAGCATCCTCGACCAAGTGAGGGGCGCGGCCATCGTCGCTAGGCGATGCCAGTGCCGGGGCTGGATGTCCCGCAGCCGGTCGTGCAGGTTGGTCGCCTTCACGCCCATCGCCAGCTTGGCGCGCTGGTAGGGGATGTGGTTGGCACCGTTGCCGATGATGGGCCACGCCGAAAGCACGTCGTACAGCGGCGTCAGGCCGAAGCGGCCGCCGCGCCGGTGCTGGATGGAAAAATTCTTTGCGTGGCCGTCGGTGGCGGCAAGCAGCCAGAACGCGAACTGCGCCAGCACGAAGGCGGCGCGGTGGTCTTCGGGACGCTCGCTGTTGGCCAGCACCGCCAGGCAGTCGAGCATCGACGGACCGCCGTCGCTCTGGTACTTGCGGTCGGGGCCCACGCCCAGCGCCTGGCAGAAATCTTCCTGCGGCAAACGGGCGATCCAGGCGTCGGCAGGCGGACGGAACCGAAGCTTTTCCTGCGCGCCGTCGTCGACGCCGACCCAGCGGCGGTCGAAGCGCGTGACGACCAGCGCCTGGGTCGCACCGAATTGCGCGATCTCGGTATCGGCCACCGGCAGTCCCAGCGCGCTCAGGATGCGGCTGCAAAGCCATTCGTTCTCGATCGACGTCGTCATGTCGGCGCGCATGTTGCCGACCCGCCCAAGCGGCAGCTTCAGGATATGGGTCGTCGGCGTCGCACCGCGTGGGCGGTACCAGCGGCGTCCGATGCGCAGCAGCGCCGTCTTCTCCTGCGCGCCGGCGATCGACAGCCGCAGGTCCCCGAGGTCTTCGACGTCGCGCTGCCCCAGCGGCGCGTCGGACGTCACGGCCGCCAGTGCGCGCTCGACCGCCGCGTCGTTCATCGGCTCGGCATCGACCGTGTTCCAGCCGGCCGGCTTGTCACCGGAAGGCAGCAACTGCACCGCGCCGACGCAATCGCGACCGACAGCGGCCAGGAGGTCGAAGGCCTCGGTCGATCGCGCACGGAACCGGCTGCGCAACCGGCGGCGGATGGCGGCGCTGTCCGGCAGCAGGTTGTCGAAGTAGTGCGTGACGACCTCGCCGCGATGCTCGAGGCCTGCGGTGAACGGCAGCGACAGGGACAGCGCACGCCCTTCGGCGGCATCCACCCAACGCTCGGCGTAGCGGAAGACCGGCGTGCCGGTGCGCAGCGTCGACCACACGCCGACGTGCAGCCCGTTCATCCACACGTGCAGCTCGGCCACGGTCACCAGGCCGTGTCGGTAGCGGGGCGCTTCGCCCGCTTCTTCGCCGGGCTCCCGGTTCGCGTTCGCGTGGCGTCCGTTGACGCAGTGGCACTGGTGTCGCGCAACACAAGGCGCACGTTCAGCGCCGCGAGCACATCGATGAGCTGCTCGACGCTGATGGCCGTCGGTTCGCCCTCGATGCGCGCCACGCGCGTCTGCCCCACGCCCAGCATGTTTCCGAGCGCCGCCTGACTGAGCCCGCGGGCCTTGCGCAGCGCGCGCAGGTGGCTGGAGAGCTGAAGAGGGGTTTGGATCGCATAGTCCATGCAGCAATATATGCTCAATCAAGCATGATTGCAAGATATGCTTGATGAAGCATATCGGCAAACAATGCCTGATCCGGCATGAACGCGACAACCATCTCCCGCCCCCACCATCGCTGGATCACGGTCCTTGCGATCGTGTGCCTGTCGCGCGGCGCGACCACGATCGGCTGCAGCAAGCCGCGCTTCGCGCTGTCGCGCGCCAGTTCGACGCGCTGGGGCCTGGGGACGCTCGGTGCGCGGGTGTGTCCGGTCGTCGTCGAGCAGGTCCGCGTCATCCCGCGCCATCGGCCCCGACCGGCTCCACTGCGCGATGTCGTCGCTTCGCCAGCCGACGGCACGCGAGCCTAGCCGGCCGACCTCATCGCCAAGCCGGCAAGCTGATCCGCGATCTTGTCGGACAGCTTCGGACGACAAAAAGCCCTAGGTCGTTGATGACATAGGGTTTTGGGCATCCTGAGACTTTGTAAGACCAGGAAGCAGCGTCTGGTGGTGCAAGGCTAATAGGATGGGAACTGCACTACGCCCAGATTCGAAGGTGCGCGGTGATGCTGCGATCTGAACGTGCATCAGCGGCTCCGAGGGGACTGCCCGCAAGCACCCACATCGCGCGATCAGCGGCTTCCTGTCCGCTGCAGCGGGTGCCGGCGCAGGCACGGTGGAGCAGGTCAGTTCACCGTCACCGCGCGTCGCTTCGGCGTCACCTGGACCGCTTCGCGTCAGGCCAACGGCCGAGAGAACGAGACGCGCACGTCGCCCGGCCCCAGTGTCCGCGCTAGGCCGTCCGGCTTTTCGATGCGGCCGATGCGCGTGTAGCTGTAGGGCGACTCGAACGTCTCGTAGAACACGACCAGCGTGTCGTCGCCCCACAGCATCACGTCGCCGGCACGGATCGTGCCGGGACGAACGATGCTGGTCGGCAGGCCACGGGGCAGGCGCACCTTCTTCTCGTTGCGGTTGAGGTCGCTCATCACGAAGGTGACCGGCAGCATCCTGGCGAAGGCCACGGCGGCGGCGGTGTCGTCCAGGGCCACGGTGAAGCGGCTGGTTCCCGCGGTCATCACGATGCGAGGCTGTTCGGCGGCGGACTGGGTCATCTTGGGCTCCGCGGCATAGGCCGCCGGCAACGTCGCCATGATCAGCAGCAACGCACCGAGCCGTCGCGCCGTCGCGCTCATCGTGTCGGTCATGCCTGCGCCTTCAGGTGTTGGTCGAAGAAGGCAGCAACCGCGTCGAACGGAATCTTGTCCATGCGGTCGTACAGGTCCACATGGTTGGCGCCCTTGACGATCAGCAGTTCCTTCGGCTGCGCCGCGGCCGCGTAGGCGGTTTCGGTGAAGTAGCGGGAGTGGGCGTTCTCGCCGTGGATAAACAGGATGGGACGCGGCGAAATCTCCCTGATGTACGTCAGGATCGGCATGTTCATGAAGGACAGCGGCGTGGTCATCGTCCAGGCGTTGCCCGAGTTGACCGCCCGCGGGTGGTAGCCGCGCGGCGTCATGTAGTAGTCGTGGTAGTCGACCATGAACTGCGCTTCGCCGCCCTTCAGCTTGTTGTAGGCCGGCTGGTACGCCGGCTTCCCGCTCGCGGCATCCTTCCAACGTTGCCGGCTCAACTGCTCCAGCGTCTGCGCACGCTGCTCGGCTGTCACGCTGTCGTTGTAGCCCTTGGACATGACACGGGTCATGTCGTACATGGTGCTGGCGACGACGGCCTTGACGCGTTTGTCGGCCGCTACGGCATTCAGTGCCATGCCGCCCCACCCGCAGATGCCAATGACGCCGATGCGTTCACGATCGACCAGCGGGTGCAGCCCGAGGAAATCCACCGCCGCCATGAAGTCCTCGGTGTTGATGTCTGGTGAGGCGACGTTGCGCGGCTCGCCGCCGCTCTCGCCGGTGAAGGAGGCGTCGAAGGCGAGCGCGACGTATCCGCGTCCGGCCATCGTCTGCGCATACAGACCCGAGGATTGCTCCTTCACCGCGCCGAACGGCCCGCCCACTGCCAGTGCGGCCAGCTTGCGGCCGGCGGCGTTATTCGGGATGTAGAGGTCCGCGGCCAGGGTGATGCCGTAGCGGGTCTTGAACGTCACCTTGCGGTGATCGACCTTGGCACTCCTTGGGAAGGTTTTGTCCCATCGCTGGCTCAGTGACATGGCTCGGCTCGAAGTGGAAGCGGCGCCGGTGTTCGCCAAGGCCGCTTGGGGGGTGACGAGGGCTGCCGCCACGGCCGCGGCGGAACCTTGCAGAAAACGCTTGCGAGACAGGGGTGTGTTCATGGGGATGGCTCCTGAAGGCTGAACGTCGTGCGCCCCGGACGGCTGACCGCGAAGCGCCTTTCATGCCTGCCGCTCATTCTTCCGATCCGACCCGCCGACCGGTAGAACGTTCGTGCAGGGTTCTTGCCTGATCCTCCAGGAGACCGGACTGCCGCGTCGGATTCGGCTACCCTTCGTTGTCAGTGTGCAAGCGGTCATTCCTATGCAGAGCTCATCCGAGAAAGACAGTCGAAGCCGCATCGCGAAGATGCAGTCCGACATCGCACGCGTGATCGAAAGACACACGCGCGGCGTGGCGGACTGTGCGACGCCCATCCCCGAGCTCAGCCTCTTCCGACGCGAGGCACCGGCGCGCCCAGCCGTCTGCATGGTGGAGCCCAGCATCGTGATGGTGGCTCAGGGCACCAAGCGCCTGCTGGTCGGCGGCGAGGGATACGCCTATGACGCCGAGCGGTTCCTGGTCACATCGCTGGACCTTCCGGCCAACTCCGAGGTTCTTGCCGCATCGGCGCTTGCGCCTTGTGTCGGCCTGGTGCTGAAGCTGGACATCCGGTTGCTCGCCGAACTGATCGCACAGGCGCCGGAGGCGCCCCCGCGCGAGCGGTCGCTGCAGACCGGCGTCGGCGTCGGCTCGATCACGCCGGCGTTGTTGGAACCGATCACACGCCTGCTCGCGCTGCTTGACGAGCCGCCGGCCATCGCCGTGCTCGCCCCGCTGATCCAACGCGAGATCCACTACCGGCTGCTGGCCACAGACCAAGCACCCCGATTACGACAGATCGCGTCCGTCGGCAGCCAGAGCCACCGCGTCGCGCGGGCGATCGATTGGCTGAAGCTGCACTACGCGGAGCCCCTGCGCATCGAGGACCTGGCAAGCCGGGTGCAGATGAGCGTTTCCGGCCTGCACCACCACTTCCGCCAACTTACGGGCATGAGCCCGCTCCAGTACCAGAAGTGGCTGCGGCTGAACGAGGCACGGCGCCTGATGCTCAGCGATGGCGCGGAGGCCGCGACCGCGGGGTTCAGCGTCGGCTATGAGAGCCCCTCGCAGTTCAGCCGCGAGTACGCACGGCTGTTCGGCGCGCCGCCGCGGCGGGACATCGAGAAGTTGAAACCACAGGGCGGCCTGCCGGGTGCGGGCCACTTCACGGCGGGGCGGCATTCGCGGGGCAGCACGGCAAGGGTCTGAGACATGCAGCGGCTAATCGGCGCTTCCGGGCGTGGATCTACACCACGCAGCGGGACACGATCCGGCACGCGCGCAACCCCTTGATTCTTCGACCGGCAGGGCCCTGCAGTTCGCCGCACCGGACTGGGTAGGCAGGAGCAACGCTCGAACTGCACCCCTACCGATTCCTACCACTTCCTCGCAAACCCGCAGAAATGAAGTGGTGGCCTGGGGCGGAATCGAACCACCGACACGCGGATTTTCAATCCGCTGCTCTACCAACTGAGCTACCAGGCCACGAGGGCAGCGAGTATAGCCAGCGGCCCTTCGCTCGGCCGTGGCGGAACGTCACATCACGCCGCGTTTGCCGCGTGTCAGGTCGACGCCCAGCTGCTTCAGCTTGCGGTACAGGTGGGTGCGTTCGAGGCCCGTTTTCTCGGCCACTCGGGTCATCGAGCCGCTTTCTTTGGCGAGGTGGAACTCGAAGTAGCTCTTCTCGAAAGCGTCGCGCGCTTCGCGCAGCGGCCGGTCGAGGTCGAAGCTCTGCTGCGGCTGCGGGCCGGTGGGCGGCGGCAGCGGCGCGGCCGCCGTGGCGGCGTCGGTCGCGCCGCCGCCTGGCAGCGAGGCCGCGCCGCCGTCCGGGCGCAGACCGCGCGTCGGCGACCCGCCGCCGTCGCCCCGCGGCGCCGGCTTGGCCAATGCCTGCTCGACGGCGCGCAGCAGCTTCTGCAGCGTGATCGGCTTTTCGAGGAACGCGCTGGCGCCGTACTTGATCGCCTCGACCGCGGTGTCGATCGTGCCGTGGCCGCTCATCATGATCACCGGCATCTGCAGCATGCCGGCGGCGCCCCACTCCTTCAGCAGCGTGACGCCGTCGACGTCGGGCATCCAGATGTCGAGCAGCACGAGGTCGGGACGCATCAGCTCGCGCACCTGGCGCGCCTGCGCGGCGTCTTCGGCCAGCTCGACGGTGTGGCCCTCGTCGCTGAGGATCTCGCTGAGCAGCGCGCGAATGCCGAGTTCGTCGTCGACGACCAATATCGTTGCCATGCCCTCTTTATCGAAGCTGCTGCTGCGTTGCGGTGACCGCGCCGGCCGGGGCGGCGCCGGCACCGTCGGCGTGCGGCAGCGGTGGCGCGAGCGGCACGTTCGGGG
The DNA here is from genome assembly GCA_965365495.1 of uncultured Burkholderiales bacterium. GTDB lineage: Bacteria > Pseudomonadota > Gammaproteobacteria > Burkholderiales > Burkholderiaceae_C > Rubrivivax. Next base: position 21,094 of record CBDUBX010000001.1, on the reverse strand, counting down.
TTTCGGCGAAGCTCGAAAATGATAACGAAACGCGCGCTCCGGTCACCGGCGCTTCGGGGTCGTCGCCGGCGTGCAGGTTGGCGATGCGCACGCGCGCGCGGTGCTCGTCGGCGACCTTCTTGACCACCGCCAGCCCGAGCCCGGTGCCGCGCGGCTTGGTCGTCATGTAAGGCTCGAAAGCGCGCTGCAGCAGCTTGTCGGGGAACCCGGGTCCGTTGTCGACGACCGCCAGCCGCACCGCGCGCAGCGCGCCGTCGGCGTCGCGCGCCGCCGAAACGACGAGCTGGACCCGCCCGTCGGGCCGGTCGGCGACGGCGTCGAGCGCGTTCTGCACGAGGTTGTGGATCACCTGGCGCAGCTGCGTCGCGTCGCCGAGGATCTGCGGCAGACCGCCGGCGAAGCGCGTGACGAGCAGGCCGTTGTCGACCGCCTGGCCGTACAGCGCCATCACGTCGCCGGCCAGCTCGGCCAGGTCCAGCGGCAGCAGCTTCGGCGCCGGCAGCCGCGCGTAGTCGCGGAACTCGTTGACCAGCGTCTGCATCGCCTGCACCTGCTGCACGATCGTTTGCACCGACCGCCGCAGCAGCTCCTCGTCGGCGCCTTCGAGCTTGCGCGCCAGGCGATGCTGCAGCCGCTCGGCCGACAGCTGGATCGGCGTCAGCGGGTTCTTGATCTCGTGCGCCAGCCGCCGCGCGACCTCGCCCCACGCCACCGACCGCTGCGCCGAGACGACTTCGGTGATGTCGTCGAAGACCATCAGCCGCGCGGTGCGGCGGCGGGGGGACGGCGTCTCGCCGCCGCCTGCGACCGGCGTCGGCGTCGGCGTCGGCGTCGGCGGCGTGGCGGACGGGTCCGCCGGCGCCGCTACGTCGGGCAGCGTCGCGCCGCGCACCAGCAGCGTCATCGTCGCGCCGTCGTTGCGCGGCTGGTCGAACGCATCCTGCCACTGGTCGCGCTCGCCGGCCTCGGGGCTCGCGGCGAGCAGGTCGAACCGCTGCTCGACGCGGCGCGAGAAGTCCTCGAGGTCGGGCACGTCCGACAGCCGCTTGCCGCGCCACGCCGACAGCGGCCGCTGCAGGATGCGTGTCGCGCTCGGGTTCACGGTGTCGATGCAGCCGTCGGCGTCGAACACGACGACGCCGGCGGTCAGCGTGTCGAGGATCGTCTGCAGCCGCGTGCGCGCCGCGTCGAGCTGGCCCATGCCGCGCTGCACCGCGCCGCGCGCGTCGGCGAGCTGCGCCGTCATCTCGGCGAAGCTGCGCGTCAGCCCGCCGAGTTCGTCGCCGCTGGCGAACACCGGTTTGGCGGTGAGGTCGCCGCGCGCCACCTGGCGCACGCCGTCGGCCAGCAGCAGCAACGGCCGCGCGAGTTGGTTGCCGAGGACGATCGCCAGCAGCACCGCGGCGAACACCGCCAGCACCAGCGCCAGCGTCAGCGTGCCGACGTACATGCGGCGCAGCGCGTCGCGGCCGAGCGCGCGCTGCTGGTAGTCGCTGTACGCCGCCTGCACCGCCAGCGCGTTGGCCGCCAGCGGCCGCGGGATCGGCTGCACGACCATCACGAAGTGGTCGTCGCCGGCGGTCAGCTGCAGGTCGGTGCGCGGCACGCGCGCCAGCGCGCGGATCCGCGGCCCGGCCGCGTCGGTGGCGAGCGCGTCGTCGTCGAGCCCTTCGATGCGACTCGCCGCGCCAAGCTGCCGCGCCTGGCGCAGCAACGCGGCCGGAGGTCGTTCGGGCGGCGCCGCGGCGCTGCCGCCGGCAACGGCCAGCACGTGCCCGGCGGCGGTGACGAGGCTCGCGTGGCTGGCGCCGATCTGCTCGCGCAGCCGTTCCAGCCGCAACGCGTCGGGCGTCGGCGCGGGCTCGGACAGTCGCTCGGCGGCGACGCGCGTCTGTGCGGCGACGTCGACGGTCATTGCGTCGAGCGTCCCCTTGGCCAGCGCCAGCCCCGAATCGAGCGCGCCGGCCACCTTGACGTCGAACCACGCCTCGATGCTGCGCGTCGCGAACTGGTAGCTGACGGTGTAGATGACGAGCCCCGGCACGACGCCGACGACGGCGAAGATCCCGGCCAGCTTGATCAGCAGCCGGCTGCCGAACTTGCCGCGGCGCACGCGCAACGCCAGGCGCAGGCCGACGACGGCGACGATCAGCGTCAGCAGCGCCGCGGCGGCGACGTTGACCCAGAACAGCCAGACGAAGTGGCGCTCGTAGAAGCCGCTCGCCGGGTCGGCGAGCGACAGCACGAAGGTCAGGACCAGCGCCGTGCCGGTGGCCGCGACCGCGGCGACGATCCAGTTCCAGCGCAGCCGCGAGCGTTTCGATGACCGCCCCAAGGGGTTCACACGCACCGCCACGTACGCGCCCCGGCTCAGCGCGCCACGTCGACGCGGCGCTCGACGCCGACGGCCCAGTCGCCCTGTCCGCCGACGTCGAGCTGCATCGGACCGGGCAGCTGCGAGCTGTCGAGCCGCCAGCTGAAGGCGATCGTGTGGTCGTCGTCGGCGTCGATCTGTGCAACGTCGGCGATCTTCCAGCCGGCGCTGCGCGTGACGCTGGCCAGCGCCTCGTCGAGCGTCGCGTAGCTCTGGTTCAGCGCGCCGAGGCCGACGCGCCACGACCCGGTCAGCGGCTGGTAGGCGACACGCCACGTGCGGCGCACGCGCGCGACACGCTCGTCGCGCCAGTACCAGCGCTCGCGCAGCAGCCGCGCCTCGGCGACGAAGTACACCGGCACGCCGCGCAGCAGCGCGTCCTCGACGGCGCGCGGCAGCGCCAGCCGTACCGCGAACTCGAGCTCGAGCGCGCCGTCGTTGCGCACCGCCTGCAGCGTCGCGAGTTCGGCCTGCGCACGCGCCGGCAACGGCGCCAGGCTCGCCAGCGCCGCGAGCCACGCCGCCAGCAACGACGGCACGAATAAGCGGCAGACCGGCGTCATCACGGCAAGGGGCGCGGCGCGCGGAGGCGCTTCAGGTTTTGACGATCAGCGCGTAGAAGAAGCCGTCGTGCAGCACCGGGCTGCGCAGAGGCGGCGACAACGTCGGCAGCATCGTCGAGGTCGTCGCCGGATTGTCGCGGGTGGGCAGCAGATGTCCCGGCGACTCGCTCGCCAGCCGCGCCGCGCCGGGCCCCAGGCGTTGCAGGAACGCATCGACTTGCTGCCGGCCCTCGGCGTGGAACACCGAGCACGTCGCATACAGCAGCCGCCCGCCGGGGGCGAGCAGCGGCCACAGCGCGTGCAGCATCTCGGCCTGGATCCGCGCCAGCGCGGCAACGTCGTCGGCGCGGCGCAGCCAGCGCACGTCGGGGTGGCGGCGAACGATGCCCGACGCGGTGCACGGCGCGTCGATGAGGATCGCGTCGAACGGCTTGCCGTCCCACCAGCCGCGCGGGTCGCGCGCGTCGCCGGCGGCGACCGTCGCGCGCAGCTGCAGCCGGTTCAGCGTGTCCTGCACGCGCGCCAGCCGCACCGGGTCGATGTCGAGCGCGAACACGTCGACGTTGGCCAGCTCGAGCAGGTGCGCGGTCTTGCCGCCGGGCGCGGCGCAAGCGTCGAGCACGCGCGCACCGCGCGGCAGGCCGTCGCCGATCAGCAGCCGCGCGGCGCGCTGCGCGTTGGCGTCCTGCACCGACACCTCACCTTCGGCGAATCCCGGCAGCGCCTGCACCGGGCACGGCTCGGCGAGCACCACCGCCTGTCCGCCGAACGCCGCGTCGTCCAGCAGCGTCGCGCCGCGCAGGTGCGCCGCGAGCCGCTGCACGTAGGCCGCGCCGGACCCGCGTCGCGCGTTGACGCGCAGCGTCATCGGCGGGCGGGCGTTGGCGCTGAGCAAGAGCGGCTGCCACACCGCGGGCCAGTCGACCTTGATCCGGTCGATCCACCACAGCGGGTGGTTGTAAGCGCCGATCGGCGTGACGCCGACCGCGGCGACGATCGCGTCGCGGTCGCGCAGGAAGTGACGCAGCACCGCGTTGATGAACCCGGCCGCGGCCGGGATGCGGCGCTGCGCCGCGGTCACCGCCTGGTCGACGAGCGTGTGCTCGGCGTACGGCAGCGGCTCGCCGGGCCACAGCAGCGCCAGCGCCGTGACGAGCAGCGCGTCGACGTTGGGCGCCGGCGTCTTCGGCACGAGCTTGGCGCGCGCCTCGCCGGCGCTGCCGAGCCAGCGCAGCGTGTGGAACGCCAGCGCCTGCACGCCGGGGCGCGCGTCGGCCGGCGTGCGCGCGAGCACGTCGTTCAGCGACCGGCCGCTGCGCACCGCTTGCACCGTGTCGGCCGTCAGTTCGAGCAGGCGGGCGAGCGGCTGCGACGGGGTGGCGGCGGCAGGGCCGGTCATCGAAGCAGTCTAGTCGCGGCCCTTGCCGTCGCCACGCGACGCAACGACCGCGGACGGCGGCACGCGCGGCCGACGCGACTCGCTTATCGTCGCGGCCGATGTCCGCTGCGCCCGACGCCCCGGAGCCGGCCGCCGACGACGGCGTGCCGGTGTCGCAACGCATCCGCGAGCGCCTCGTCGCCGCCGGACGGCGCTTCCACGCCAACGACAACATCGCCGCGCACGTCCGCGACGGCGAGCTCGACGCGCTGAAGTCCGAGGTCGAGGCGCGCGTTCGCGAGCTGCTGCGCGCGCTCGTCATCGACACCGACGGCGACCACAACACGCAGGACACGGCGCTGCGGGTCGCGCGGATGTACGTCGACGAGGTGTTCCGCGGCCGCTACCAGCCGATGCCGTCGGTCACCGAGTTTCCGAACGTCGAGCGGCTGAACGAGCTGATGATCGTCGGCCCGATCACCGTGCGCAGCGCGTGCAGCCACCACATGTGCCCGATTTTCGGCAAGGTGTGGATCGGCATCCTGCCCAACGAGCACAGCAACCTGATCGGCCTGTCGAAGTACGCGCGGATCGCCGACTGGGTGCTGAGCCGGCCGCAGATCCAGGAGGAGGCGGTGACGATGCTCGCCAACGAGCTGCAGGACCGCGTGCGCCCGGACGGTCTGGCGATCGTCATGGAAGCCGACCACTTCTGCATGCACTGGCGCGGCATCAAGGACACCGACAGCGCGATGGTCAACAGCGTGATGCGCGGCGCGTTCCTGAAGGACGCGAACCTGCGTCGCGAATTCCTCGCGCTGCTGCCGCGCAAGACCGACTGACCCGTAGCGATCCGACGAACGAAAGGGCCTCGCGATGCTCGTTCGACTGCTGTACGCCAGCCGCGCGGTCGCGCCGGTCGGTGCCGACGTGCTGCCGGCGATCCTGCGCAGCTGCAAGGCGCACAACCCGCCGCTCGGCATCACCGGCGTGCTGTGCTTCAGCGACGGCATCTTCCTGCAGGTGCTCGAAGGCGGCCGCAGCGCCGTCAGCCGGCTGTACCACCGCATCGCCGCCGACCCGCGCCACACCGACGTCGAGCTGCTGAGCTTCGACGAGATCGCCGAACGCCGTTTCGCCGGCTGGTCGATGGGACAGGTCAACGCCGCGCGGCTCAACCCCGCGCTGCTGTTGCGGTATTCGGAATGCGCGACGCTCGACCCGTTTTCGGTGTCGGGGCGAGCGTCGATGGCGCTGTTCGACGAGCTGATTGCGACCGCGTCGATCGTCGGCCAGGCTTGACGCGGCGGCGCAGGCGAGCCGCGCGATCCGACCGTCCCGGCGCACCCGCGCCGGCGCGCCCCGCTGTCGCCGCGACGGCGGCCGCCGCGGCGCCGCCGCGCCCGTGTTTTCCCGCTACGCCGCGGTGTCTGCCGGCCTCATATTCGTGCTTGCTGATATTTGAATTCAAGGCCCATCGAATGAACGATCCGGCGACGCCGGGACGGCTGCGCAAGGCGCCCGAGGGCTTCCTCGACCGTCGCGCGGTCGGCGAAGTCGTCCGCGAAGCGCGCGCCGGGCGGCGCGATTTCATCCGGCGCGCGTTCGCCGGCGCGGTCGCGGCCAGCGGCGCCGCCACGCTGTCCGGGCGCGCGTCGGCGCAGGTCAACCCGGTGCCGGCCAGCGGCGGCGACGACGCGATCCTGAAGCTGCCCGAGCACTCGACCGGGCTCGGTCTCGGCGTGGCCACCGACGGCTACGGCCGGCCGTCGAAATACGAGGCCAACGTGCAGCGCCGGCAGAGCCCGGGGCTGACGCAGACGCAGCAATCGTCGGTGTCGTTCGCGCCGCTGCAGAGCCTGTTCGGCATCGTCACTCCGAGCGGGCTGCATTTCGAGCGCCACCACCAGGGCTGGTGGGACATCGACCCGAGCCGCCACCGGCTGATGGTCAACGGCAGCGACGCCGCGCTCGTCGCGACGCCGATGGTCTTCACCGTCGACGAGCTGATGCGGCTGCCGTCGGTCAGCCGCTTCCACTTCATCGAGTGCGGCGCCAACACCGGCATGGAATGGGGCAACGTCGCGGTGCCGACGGTGCAGTACAGCCACGGCATGCTCAGCTGCAGCGAATTCACCGGCGTGCCGCTGAAGCTGCTGCTCGAACTGGCCGGGGCCGACTTCAAGCGTGGGCGCTATCTGCTTGCCGAAGGCGCCGACGGGTCCGGGATGACGCGGACGATCCCGATGGAGCTGGTCGAATCCGGCGACGTCTTCGTCGCCTACGGCCAGAACGGCGAGATGCTGCGCCCCGAGAACGGCTATCCGCTGCGCCTCGTCGTCCCGGGCGTGCAGGGCGTCAGCTGGGTCAAGTACCTGCGCCGCATCGAGGTCGGCGACCGGCCGTACGGCACGAAGGACGAATCGATCCACTACGTCGACCTGATGCCCGGCGGACTGCACCGCCAGTACACCAGCGTGCAGGAGTGCAAGAGCGTGATCACGACGCCGTCGGGCGGCCAGGTGCTGCTCGACCGCGGCCACTACACGCTGTCGGGGCTGGCGTGGTCGGGGCGCGGCAAGGTCGCGGCGGTCGACGTGTCGGTCGACGGCGGGCGCAATTGGCGCCCGGCGCGGCTGCAGACGCCGGTGCTCGCGAAATGCCTGACGCGGTTCACGCTGCCGTGGACGTGGAACGGCCGGCCGGCACTGGTGCAAAGCCGTGCGCGCGACGAGACCGGCTACGTCCAGCCGACCTACCGCCAGGCGCGGGCGGTGCGCGGCACGCGGTCGATCTACCACAACCACTCGATCCAGACCTGGCTGGTGCAGGAGAGCGGCGAGGTCCGGAATGTCCAGCTGTCGTAGCCGGCGTTGGCTCGCGACGCTCGCCGTGGCCGTCGCCGTGGCCGGCGTGGCGACGGCGGTGCTCGCCGCGCCGGCCAAGACGTCGGATTACCCCGGCATCGGTCGGCCGGCAACGCCCCGCGAGGTCGCCGCGTGGGACACCGACGTCCGCCCCGACTTCAAGGGGCTGCCGCGCGGGTCGGGCAGCGTCGCGCAGGGCCAGGACTTGTGGGAGGCGAAGTGCGCGTCGTGCCATGGCATCTTCGGCGAGGCCAACACGACGTTCACGCCGCTCGTCGGCGGCACGACGAAGGAAGACATCGCTCGCGGCCGCGTCGCGCGGCTCGACGACGCGTCGTTCCCCGGCCGCACGACGATGATGAAGCTGCCGACGGTGTCGACGCTGTGGGACTACATCCGCCGCGCGATGCCCTGGAACGAGCCGAAGTCGCTGACCGACGACGAGGTCTACGCGGTCACCGCGTTCCTGCTGCACCTGGCCGACGTCGTGCCGGCCGACTTCACGCTGTCCGACCGCAACATCAGTGACGTGCAGCAGCGGCTGCCGAACCGCCACGGCATGACCACCGACCACCACTTGTGGCCCGGCAAGGGCGTCGGCAACGGCGGCCGCGCCGACATCCGCGCCACGGCTTGCATGCGCGACTGCGCGCCCGAGCCGGGTGTGGCGTCGATGCTGCCCGACTTCGCGCGCAACGCGCACGGCAACCTCGCCGAGCAGAACCGCGACGTCGGCGCGCAGCGCGGCGCCGATACGACGCAGCCGGCAGCGGCGCGGCCGACGGCGAAGCGCCCGACCGAGCCGCGCGGCACGCCCGCCGTCGGGGCGCCGACGCCAACCGCGCTCGCCCGCCAGCACGGCTGCCTCGTCTGCCACGGCGTCGACGCGAAGAACGTCGGCCCGGCGTTCGTCGACGTCGGCCGCAAGTACGCCGACCGTGCCGACGCGGCGGCGCATCTGCAGCAACGCATCCGCGCCGGCAGCGTCGGCGTCTGGGGTCCGGTGGCGATGCCCGCGCAAACCCTTCCCGACGCCGACGCCGCGACCATCGCACAATGGCTGGTTCGCGGCGCCAAGCCCTGACGCACCGCACCCGAGGAGATCGAAGATGCCCAACCGACGCACCGTCATCGCGACGAGCGCGCAGCTCGCCGGCCTGCTCGCCGCCACCGGGTTGCTGCCCGCGGCCGCCCACGCCGAATGGTCCAAGGCCGCATTCGAGGCCAAGACGCTGGCCGACACCGTCAAGGCGCTCGGCGGCGGCGCCCCGGTCGAAAGCAAGGACGTCACGATCACCGGCCCGGACATCGCCGAGAACGGCGCGGTCGTTCCGGTCGGTGCGTCGACGACGCTGGCCGGCGTCAAGCAGCTCGCGCTGCTCGTCGAGAAGAACCCGAACACGCTGGCCGCGGTGTTCGACGTCACCGAACTCGTCGAGCCCAACATCGGCACCCGCGTGAAGATGGGCCAGTCGTCGAACGTCTACGCCGTCGCGATCTTGAACGACGGCAAGGTGATGTACGCCGGCAAGGAGATCAAGGTCACGCTTGGCGGCTGCGGCGGCTGAACGACCGTTCGCCCACAGCAATCGAAGGAGCAACGACATGGCAGACCCGATGCGCATCCGCGCCCAAGCCGCCGGCGACAAGACGACCGTGCGCGTGCTGATGAGCCACGAGATGGAAACCGGACTGCGTAAGGACTCGGCCGGCAAGCCGGTGCCGGCGTGGTTCATCCAGGACGTCACCGCCGCGCTGAACGGCAAGACCGTGCTCACCGCGCAGTGGGGGCCGTCGGTCGCGAAGAACCCGTTCCTGCAGTTCGTCGTCAAGGGCGGCAAGCCCGGCGACAAGGTCACCGTGACGTGGGTCGACAACAAGGGCGACAAGCGCACCGACGAAGCGACCGTCTCCTGACCGTTGCGCTGCGCAGCGGCGCAGCGGGTGCCGCCGAGTAGGGCAACGACGAACAACACAAGGCCAGAGGAAGACCCGACGCATGACGACGAGAGCCCTTGGGCGACTGGCGGCCGCTGCGCTGCTGGCCGCCGCCGCCGCCGCGCCGGCGCAGGACAAGGCCGCGGCCGACGCGATCGCGCAGTACCGCGCGATGCTCGCCGACGGCAACCCCGCCGACCTGTTCGAGGCCAAGGGCGAGGAGCTGTGGAAGCAGCCGCGCGGGCCTAACAAGGCGTCGCTCGAACGCTGCGACCTCGGCAAGGGACCGGGCGTCGTCAAGGGAGCGTTCGTCGAGTTGCCGCGCTGGTTCGCCGACACCGGCCGCGTGCAGGACCTCGAATCGCGTCTCGTCAGCTGCATGCAGATGCTGCAGGGCATCGACCCGCAGGAAGTGCTGAAGGCCAACTTCGGCCGCGGCGAGCGCGCCAACGTCAGCGCGCTGGCGACCTACGTCGCGGCGCAGTCGCGCGGTATGCGCTTCGCGCTGCCGCAGGACCACCCCGAGGAGCGTCGCACCTACGAGATCGGCAAACGCGCGTTCTTCTTCCGCGGCGGGCCGATGGACTTCTCGTGCGCGTCTTGCCACGGTGTCGACGGCCAGCGCATCCGCATGCAGGAGCTGCCGAACCTGACCAAGAACCCCGGCGACGGCGTCGGCTTCGCGGCGTGGCCGGCGTACCGCGTCAGCAACGGCCAGATGTGGTCGATGCAGCATCGCCTGAACGACTGCTTCCGCCAGCAGCGGTTTCCGTTTCCCGAGTTCGGCTCCGACGTGACGATCGCGCTCGGCAGCTACATGGGCGTCAACGCCCGTGGCGCCGAGTCGATCGCGCCGTCGATCAAGCGCTGAAGCCGTGCGAGGAACCGCTCCGATGACCCATCCCATCGCCACTCTGTCGGCCATCGTCGCCGCCGCCGTGCTCCTTGCCGGTTGCGCCACCGGCCCGTCGTCGGCCGAGCTCGACCGCGCCGCTGAAGCGGCGATCCGCTCGTCGTTTCGCGACGAAGGCATCGCCAAGGTCGACCGGCTGAACCAGGACCTCGGACAAAAGGCATGCTCGACCGCGCAGCCGCCGACCGACGAGGTCGCCGAACGCGTGATGGCGCAGGCCCGCGCCGACGTGAAGTGGCCGCCCGGCGGTCGCTACCTCGGCCGATGGCAGGATGGCGAAAAGCTCGCGCAAAGCGGCCGCGGCATGACCTGGACCGACGCGTCGGCCGATCCCTCCGGCAACGGCGGCAGTTGCTACAACTGCCACCAGCTGGACCCGAAGGAGATCGCCTACGGCACGATCGGCCCGAGCCTCGCGCACTACGGGCGCAACCGCGGCGTCGCCGACCCGTACGCCGCCACCGCCAAGCCGATCCTCGAGTACACGTGGATGAAGATCTACAACGGCAAGACCTACAACGCGTGCTCGAACATGCCGCGGTTCGGCCACGCCGGGCTGTTGAATGCGCAGCAGCTGGCCGACGTGATGGCCTACCTGCTCGACCCGAAGTCGCCGGTCAACGCGAATTGAACGTGCTGCCCTCGCGGCGCCGTCCCGGCGACGCCGCGCGCGTCGGGCGCCGCCACTGCGCCGCCGACGTCCGCCGATGAGCCTCAGCAAGCGCGACTTCCTGCAGGTGCTGGCCGCCGCGTCGGCCGCCGGCATGGGGCTGGCACGCTGGGCCGACGCCGACGCCGCGACCGCCGAAGCGGCGCTGTACGACCTGCCGCCGCTCGGCCGCGGCGCGGGGCACGTTTCGCTGCTGCACATCACCGACTGCCACGCGCAGCTGCTGCCGGTGTGGTTCCGCGAGCCGAGCGTCAACCTCGGCGTCGGCGAGATGAACGGCCGCCTGCCGCACTTCGTCGGCGAGCGCTTTCTCGCGCAGACCGGCGTCGCGCCGGGTACGCCGCTGGCGCACGCGACGACCTTCGTCGACTTCGAGCGCGCGGCGCGGCGCTACGGCCGCGTCGGCGGCTTCGCGCACCTCGCGACACTCGTCAAGCGACTGAAGGCGAGCCGCCCCGGCGCGCTGCTGCTCGACGGCGGCGACACCTGGCAGGGCAGCGCGACCGCGTTGTGGACCAAAGGCCAGGACATGGTCGACGCGGCCAAGCTGCTCGGCGTCGACGTGATGACCGGCCACTGGGAGTTCACCTACGGCATGCAGCGCGTCAAGGAGGTCGTCGGCAAGGACTTCGCCGGCCGCATCGACTTCGTCGCGCAGAACGTCAAGACCGCCGATTTCGGCGACGCGGTGTTCGCGCCGTACACGCTGCGCGAGATCGCCGGCGTGCCGGTGGCGATCGTCGGCCAGGCCTTCCCGTACACGCCGATCGCCAACCCGCGCTATTTCGTCGCCGACTGGACCTTCGGCATCCAGGACGAGCACCTGCAGACCATCGTCGACGAAGCCCGCGCCAAGGGCGCGCAGCTCGTCGTCGTGCTCAGCCACAACGGCATGGACGTCGACTTGAAGATGGCCGGCCGCGTGCGCGGCGTCGACGCAATCCTCGGCGGCCACACGCACGACGGCGTGCCGGTGGCGATCCCGGTGAAGAACGCCGGCGGCACGACGCTCGTCACCAACGCCGGCAGCAACGGCAAGTTCGTCGGCGTGATGGACTTCGAGGTCAAGGACAAGCGCCTCGCCAACTGGCGCTACACGCTGCTGCCGGTGTTCGCGAACATGCTCGCGCCCGACCCGGCGATGGCCGCGCTGATCGACAGGGTGCGCGCGCCGTTCGAGGCCAAGCTGGCCGAGAAGCTCGCCGTCAGCGACGGGCTGCTGTACCGCCGCGGCAACTTCAACGGCAGCTGGGACCAGCTGCTGTGCGACGCGCTGCTCGACGTGCAGGGCGCCGACATCGCATTCAGCCCCGGGTTCCGCTGGGGCACGACGCTGCTGCCCGGCGAGACGATCACGCGCGAGCGGCTGATGGACCAGGTGGCGACGACCTATTCGTACGCGACGGTGACGACGATGACCGGCGCGACGATCAAGACCGTGCTCGAAGACGTCGCCGACAACCTGTTCAACCCCGACCCGTACTACCAGCAGGGTGGCGACATGGTGCGCGTCGGCGGCCTGACCTACACGATCACGCCCGAAGCGGCGATGGGGTCGCGGATCTCCGAGCTGCGGCTCGGCGAGCGCCCGGTCGACGCCGACCGCAACTACAAGGTCGCGGGCTGGGCGCCGGTGTCACCCGAGGCGCGCGACGCCGGGCTGCCGATGGTCTGGGACGTCGTCGAGACGTGGCTCAAGCAGCGGCCGCGCGGCCGCGTCGCCGAGCGGCGGATCAACGCGCCGCGGCTGGTCGGCGTGCAGGGCAACCCCGGGCTGGCATAGTCGACGGCCCGGCGTTTCAACCCCGTCGTTCGGCCCGTCGGCATTCGACCGATCTCGAGGAGCGGCCATGACATCGATCGCCCGACCCTGGCTCGCCGCGCTGGTGCTGGCCGCCGCGGCCACCGCCGCGCAGGCGCAGGACGTCGTCGTCTACCACATCGACCACGCCGAGAACCAGGCGCTGAAGGGGCTGCGCAACATCCGCAACCACCTCGACGTCGACCCGCAGGCCAAGGTCACCGTCGTCACCCACGCCGAAGGCGTCGACTTCCTGATGGAAGGCGCGAAGGACCGCAACGGCAGCCCGTACGCGGGGCCGGTTTCGGCGCTGGTCGCGAGCGGCGTGACGTTCGAGATCTGCGAGATCACGCTGCGCAACCGCAACCTGAAGAAGGAGCAGTTCCTGCAGGAGGCGAACTACACGCCGTCGGGCGTCGTGCGCATCGCCAAGCTGCAGCAGCAGGGCGCTTCCTATATCAAGCCGTGAGCGCGGCTGGCGCGACCGGGGTCCACGTCGTGCCGTTGGCGCGGCTCGACGACGCGATCCGCCGCGTCGTCCGCGGCTTCGGCAGCTCGCCCACCGAGGTCGACGCGGTCGCCGGCAACCTGATCGAGGCCAACCTCACCGGCCACGACTCGCACGGCATCGGCATGCTGCCGCGCTACGCGATCGCCTTCCAAGAAGGCGGCCTCGTGCCCAACGCCGACGTCACCGTGGTGTCCGACCGCGGCACGCTGCTGCGGCTCGACGGCAACGCCGGCTTCGGCCAGGTCGTCGGCGGCCGCGCGATGGCGCTCGGCATCGACCGCGCTCGCACCTACGGCAGCTGCATCGTTGCGCTCGGCAACGCCCACCACCTCGGCCGCATCGGCGCCTGGGCCGAGCAGGCCGCGGCCGCCGGGCTGGTGTCGCTGCACTTCGTCAACGTCGTCTCGCGCGGCATCGTCGCGCCGTACAGCGGCAGCGACGCGCGCTTCGGCACCAACCCGGTGTGCGTTGGCGTGCCGCTCGCCGGCCGCCACCCGGTGATCCTCGACTTCGCGACCAGCGTCGTCGCACAGGGCAAGACGCGCGTCGCGCACAACAAGGGTGAGTCGATGCCCGAAGGCTGTCTGATCGACGACGCCGGCCGGCCGACCTGCGACCCGCGCTACGGCGTCGTGCCGCCGTACGGCGCGCTGCTGACGATGGCCGGCCACAAGGGCTACGGACTGGCGACGGTCTGCGAGCTGCTCGGCGGCGCGCTCGCCGCGGGGATGACCCAGCGCGCCGAACCCGACGGCCGCATGACGCTGCTCAACGGCATGTTCAGCGTGCTGCTCGACCCGGCGGCGCTCGCCGACCTCGCGGCGTTCGAGGCCGAGGCGCGGGCCTTTCTCGACTGGGTGCAAGCCAGCCCGCCGCGCGCAGGTTGCGAACCGGTGCAGGTCGCCGGCGACCCCGAGCGCGCGACGCGGGCGCAGCGCAGTGCCGACGGCGTGCCGGTCGACGCGACGACGTGGCAGGAGATCCTGCAGGCCGCCGAGTCGCTCGGCGTGCCCGCGGCGCAGGTCAACGCCGCGGCCGGCCTGGGCTGACGCGGCCGATGTCGGCCCCGTCGGCGGCGACAGTGCCGCCGCGCAGGCCGCGCGTCGCCAGCGCCATCGCCGCCATCACCGCGGCGACGACGACGTAGCCGCGCGCCAGCGCTGCCGGGCCGCCGTCGCCGGCGTCGGCCAGCGCACCGACCGCAGCGACCGCGAGCAGCGTGCCGATGCTCGTGCTGATGTTGATCAGCCCCTGCGCCGCGCCGCGCAGCGCCGGCGGCGCCTCGTCGATCGCGATGCCGCGCAACGCGCCGCCGACGAGCACGCCGATGCCGAGCCCGACCGCGACGCCGGCGACGAAGAACCCGGCCAGCCCCCACGCGGTGACCGCGGTCGCGCCGTAGCCGGAGGCGGCGAGCACGAAGCCGGCGGCGAGCAGCGGCCGCGGCCCGGTGCGCGGCAGCAGCCGGCCCGTCGCCATCGAGCCGACCATCGAGGCCACGACCAGCGGCAGCAGCGTGAAGCCGGCGTGGTCGTGCGCGACGCCGTGCGCCTGCGTCGCGATCGACGCGAGGAAGATCACGCCGCCCATGCCGAAGCCGGCGCCGAGCTGCAGCGCGTAGGCGCGCGCCAGCCGTGCGTTGGCGAACAGCGCCGGCGGCACCAGCGGCTGCGTTGCGCGGCGCTCGACGCGAACCAGGACCGGCAGTAGCACCGCGGCGAGCACCAGCCACGCCGGCCACAGCCGGGCACCGACGACGTCGTCGACCGCGCGGGTCAGCCCGAGCACCAGCGCGCCGAGCAGCGCGAATAGCACGACGATGCCGAGCCGGTCGAGGCGCGGCGCCGCGCCGGCGCGCGCGTTCGCGTCGCGCGCGCGTCGCGGCAGCGCGCGCCGCGCGAGCGCCAGCACCGTCGCGGCGACCGGCAGGTTGACGACGAAGATCCAGTGCCAGCCGGCGGCGACCATCAACGCCGCGGCCAGCGGCGGCCCGAGAACGAACGCCATGCCGTAGATCGCGCCGATCAGCGCCAGCGCGCGCGACCGTTCGCGGCCGGTGTAGGCGTCGCCGATCGCCGCGCCGGCGGTCGGGAGGATCCCGCCGCCGCCGACGCCCTGGATCGCCCGGCCGGCGAGCAGCACGCCGAAATTCGGCGCCAGCGCGGCGACCAGCGAGCCGGCGGCGAACAGCGCGATGCACCCGAGGTAGACCGGCCGCCGGCCGTGGCGGTCGCCGAGCGCCGCCATCGGCGCGGTCGCGGCCAGCGAGCACAGCACGAAGACGATCGTCACCAGCGCCACCTGGCCGTGGTCGACGCCGAACTGCGCGCGCACCGCGGGAATCGCCGGCGCGACGATCGACGTGTCGAGCGCGGCCATGAACACCCCGAGCAGCAGGGCCGGCAGCAACCCGCGGGGCGCCGCGGCCGGTGCGTCGGGGGCGGTCAAAGGGCGTCTTTCGCGGGCAGGGTTCCGGGCGGAGCGCGGGATTGTAGGGAGGCCGCCGCACGCGCCGAAGCAGCGCGCTGCGGCGGCTTCGGTCGCGCCGGCTACAGCGCCAGCGTGTCGGCCCAGATGTTGGCCGCCCACGCCGCGGCGTAGCGGCCTTCGTCGACGCTCGCCGCCTTCGACACGCCGCCGGCGTTGGCCACCGGCTTGAACGTGCGCTCGGCCGCGTCGTAGCGGTGGACGCTGGCGACGTGGATCGCCTCGTCGGCGGTGACGAAGCTGTAGCAGGTGTTCATCACCACCGGCGTCGGGTTCGGCGCGCGCCCTTGCAGCAGCGCGACGATCGCCGCCGCGGCGACCTTGGCCTGCTGGTTGGCCATGTGGCCGCTCTTGGGCATCTGCGCCGCCGGGAACGTCGCGTCGCCGATCACGTGGACGCCGGGCACCGCGGTCGATTCCATCGTCAGCCAGTCGACGCCGACCCAGCGCTGGTTGACGTTGACAAGCCCCGCGCGGCGCGCGATGTCGCCGGCGCGCTGCGTCGGGATGACGTTCAGCACGTCGGCCTTCACGTCGTCGAACTCGAGCCGCGCGGTCAGCGCGGCGCCGCTGCCGCGCAACCCGCGCAGCGCGTTGTTCGCGCGGTATTCGACGATCCCCTTGTAATGGTCGGCGAACGCCCGTTCGAACAACGCCTTCTTGCTCTGGATGTCGGGGTTGGCGTCGAGCACGATCACCTTCGACCGCGGCTTGGCAACCTTGAAGTAGCTCGCCACCATGCACGCGCGCTCGTACGGGCCCGGCGGGCAGCGGTACGGCGCGCGCGGGATCGCCATCGCGAACACGCCGCCGTCGGGCATCGCTTCCAGCCGCCGGCGCAGCGCCAGCGTCTGCGGCCCGGCCTTCCAGCCGTGGAACACGTGCTCGGCGTCGAGCGCCGCGGCCAGCCCTTCGACGTCGTCGCCGACGAAGTCGACGCCGGGGGCGACGACGAGCCGGTCGTAGCCGAGCGTCGCGCCGCCGGCCAGCCGCACCTGGCGCGCCGCGGCGTCGATCGCGTCGACCTCGGCCTGGACCACCTTGACGCCGGCGCGCTGCAGGCCACCGTAGCCGAGCGTGATCTGCTCCATCGTGCGGTGGCCACCGAGCACGAGGTTGCTGATCGGGCACGACACGAACGTCGCGTTTCGCTCGACCAGCGTGACGTCGACGTTGCCGCCCCAGTGCCGCAGATAGCGCGCCGCGGTGGCGCCGGCGTAGCCGCCGCCGACGACGACGACGCGGCCGAGCGGCGGCCCGCTCGGCGTCGCCGCGCAGCCGCCCAGCGCGGCCAGCGCGGCCAGCGCGGCGCCGGCGGCGCCGAGCACGTTGCGCCGGGTGACGCCGATGGCATCTGCTTGTCGTGGCGAGGCGCTCATTTGGCGCGCTCCTGGGCGGCGAAGTGGTCGGCGATGAGCCGGATCTGCGCGTCGGTGTAGCCCGGCGCGATCTGGTGCATCACGGTCGCGCCGTCGCGCGCGTTGGCGCGAAAGCCCTCGAACAGCGTGACCAGCGCCGGCGCCGGCATCCCGGCCAGCGGCCGCATCGCGCCGCGCGCGCGGCCGTCGGTGCCGTGGCACGGCGCGCAGGTGGCCGCGAGCTCGCGGCCGGCGCTGTCGCCGGCGGCGCGGTCGGCGGCGGCCGCCGGGGCGACGACCAGCGCGGCGAGCGCGGCGGCGGGTGCGAAACGGAGGGTGCGGGTCATCGGGCAGAACCTCTCTCGGCGCGCGGAAAGATGCAGGGCGGGGGACGACGGTCTTGTCAGCAATCGGTGCTGCGCGTTCGGCAGCTTGGCCGGCGCCGCCGACGATACCCACGACGGCCGGGCGACCGCCGTGCCATCGCCGATCGCCCTAATATCACCGCGTGCGAATGTTGGGCCCCGCTGCGCGATCGAAATACTGTACCCGCGCCGTTCGCGGTCGCGCCGCGTCGCGCGCCGCTGGCGCGACGATCGTCGCCGCAATCGTCGCTGCGGGCTGCGCGCCTTGCGCGGCGGCGCAGCCGTCGGTCGGCGCGGCGACGGCATCGGCGACAGCGATGCCGCCGCGCGAAGCCGCGTCGTCAGCGCGACCCGCTCGCGACGTCGCGTCGTCACCGCTGCAGCCGCGCGAAGTCGCGCCGAACGTCTGGATGGTGCAAGGCGAGTCGGCGCTCGGTTCGCCCGCAAATCGCAACTTCATCTCCAACGCGGCGTTCGTGGTCACGCCGGCCGGCGTCGTCGTGGTCGACGCGCTGGGGTCGCCGCCGCTGGCGCGCGAACTCGTCGCGGCGATCGGCCGCATCACGCCGCAGCCGATCCGCGAGCTGATCGTCACGCACTACCACGCCGACCACGTCTACGGCCTGCAGGTGTTCGAAGCGCTCGGCGCGACGATCACCGCCGGTGCCGCCGGCCGCGAGTACCTGCACAGCGACACCGCGCGGCTGCGCCTCGAAGCCAGCCGCAGCGACCTCGCGCCGTGGATCGATGCCGACACGCGACTCGTCGCCGCGCACCGCTGGCTCGACGCGCCGCTGCGCCGCTCGCTCGGGGGTGTCGACTTCGTCGTGCTGCCGGCCGGACCGGCGCACACCCCCGAAGACCTGGTCGTCGTGCTGCCGCAGCAGAAGGTGCTGATCGCCGGCGACATCGTCTTCCGCGGCCGCGTGCCGTTCGTCGGTCAGGCCGACAGCCGGCGCTGGATCGACGCGCTCGACCGGCTGCTTGCGTTCGACGTGCGCGTGATCGTGCCGGGCCACGGCCCGCCGTCGACCGACGCCCGCGCCGACCTGCAGCTGACGCGCGACTACCTCGTTCACCTGCGCCGCGCGATGGGCGATGCGGCGCGCAACCTCGAGCCGTTCGACGACGCGTACGCGCGCGCCGACTGGTCGGCGTTCGAGCACCTGCCGCTGTTCAAGGCGGCCAACCGCATCAACGCGTACAACACCTATCTGCTGATGGAGCGTTCGCCCGAATGAAACGTCGTCCGGTCCTCACGGCGCTGGCCGCCGCGCCGCTGGTTGCGACGCGTGCTCGCGCCGCGGCGACGGCGCCCGCGCCGCCGCAGCCGCAGCCGGGCGCGCGCGTGGCGTGGCCGACGGTGCCGCTCGTCGGCGGCGGCGAGTTCGGCGCCGAAGACGCCGCGGCTCGCGCGGTCGTCGTCGTGTTCTGGTCGACGACGTGCGCCTTCTGTCGCCGCCACAACCAGCACGTCGAGCAGTTGCGCCGCGCCGCGGCGGGCCTGCCGCTCGTCGTCCTCGGCGTCGCGCGCGACACCGACGCCGCGGCCGTCGCGCGCTATGCGCAGCGCGAGGGCTACGGTTTCCCGATCACGCTGGCGGCCAAGCCGATGGCCTTGGCGCTGTCGAGCCGCAACCTGATTCCGCTGACGGTCACGGTCGACCGCAGCGGCCGCCTCGTCGAGGTGATCCCCGGCGAGATGTTCGAGGAAGACGTGCTGGCGCTGGCCGCGCTGGCGACGAAGGAGACGCGATGAAGCGAGCGTGCATCCGTGCGGCGGTCGGCGCCGCTTTCGGCATCGTGGCGGCCGGTACGGCGCCGGCCGCGGCGTTGCACGTCTGGCCCGACGCCGACTTGAAGCTCGGCGAGCAGCTGATCGCGCAGCACGATTGCAACGGCTGCCACGTGCGCAAGTTCGGCGGCGACGGCTCGTCGATCTACCGCCCGAAGGGGCGCGTGAGCACGCCGGCGTCGCTGGTGACGCAGGTCGAGGCGTGCAACACGCAGCTCAACCTCGGCATGTTTCCCGAAGAGGTGAGGTCGGTCGCCGCGGTGCTGCAGCGCGACCACTACAAATTTCCGGCGGCCAAGCGATGAGCGTGGCGACGGCGACCGCCACCGACGACGCTGGCCTGACGCGGCCGGTGTTCGAGTCGGCAGCCGAGCTGTTTCGGCTGCTCGCGGCGCCGATCCGGCTGCAGATCATCAGCGCGCTGTGCGGCGACGAGAAGAACGTGACGCAGCTGCTCGGCGAGATCGAGACGACGCAGCCGAACATGAGCCAGCACCTGGCGACGCTGTACCGCGCCGGGGTGCTCGCGCGGCGGCGCGACGCGACGCAGGTCTACTACCGCATCGCCGACGCGCGTGCCGCGGCGCTGTGCCGCGCGGTGTGCCTGCAGATCGCCGCCGACGCCGACGACGCGGCCACCGCCGCACGCTGAACCGGCGCCGCGCGAAGGCGCGCGCGGGGTCGGCGCGGTGACAACGAAGCCGGTGCGCGTCGCGCGTCGCGCGTCAGCGCCGCAGCTCGCCCTGGCCGAGGACCACCCACTTCTGCGACGTCAGCCCGTCGAGCCCGACCGGTCCGCGCGCGTGGAACTTGTCGGTGCTGATGCCGATCTCGGCGCCGAGCCCGTATTCGAAGCCGTCGGCGAAGCGCGTGCTGGCGTTGACCATCACACTGGCCGAATCGACCTCGCGAAGGAAGCGCATCGCCGCAGCGTGGTCGCGCGTGACGATCGCGTCGGTGTGGTGCGAGCCGTAGCGGTTGACGTGGGCGATCGCCTCGTCGAGGGTCTCGACGACCTTCACACTGATGATTGGCGCGAGGTATTCGGTCGACCAGTCGGCCTCGGTCGCGGCGACGATGCGCGCGCCGGCGACCGTCTCGAGCCGCGCCACCGCGGCGGCGTCGCAGCGCAGCTCGACGCCCTTCGCGGCGAATACCGCGCCGATCCGCGGCAGGAAGTCGCCGGCGACCCGCGCGTGCACGAGCAGCGACTCGCAGGCGTTGCACGGGCTGAATTTCTGCGTCTTGGCGTTGTCGACGATCGCCACGGCCATCTCGACGTCGGCGGCGGCGTCGACGTAGACGTGGCAGTTGCCGTCGAGGTGCTTGATCACCGGCACCCGCGCCTCGGCGGCGATGCGCTCGATCAGCCCCTTGCCGCCGCGCGGAATGACGACGTCGACGTGCTCGGGCGCGGCGATCAAGCGTCCGACCGCGGCGCGGTTGGTCGTCTCGACGAGCTGCACCGCTTCGCGCGGCAGCCCGGCGTCGCCGAGCGCGTCCTGCACGCACCGCCACAGCGCGAGGTTGGACTGCAGCGCCTCCGAACCGCCGCGCAGGATCGCCGCGTTGCCGCTCTTGATCGCCAGCGACGCGGCTTCGATCGTCACGTTTGGCCGGCTTTCGTAGACCATCGCGAACACGCCGAGCGGCACGCGCATGCGGCCGACCGAAATGCCGCTCGGCCGGCGACGCAGCTCAGTGACCTCGCCGATCGGGTCGGGCATCGCGGCGATCTGCTCGCAGCCCTGCGCGACGGTCTCGATCGTCGCCGCGTCGAGCGTGAGCCGGTCGACGAGCGGGTCGGCGAGCCGCGCGTCGCGCGCCGCGGCGACGTCGCGCGAGTTCGCCGCCTGCAGCTCGGCCACGTCGCGCCGCAGCCGCTCGGCCAGCGCGCGCAGTGCCGCGTCCTTGGCGGCGGTCGGCGCCACGGCCATCGCCGTCGCCGCGGCGCGCGCGGCGCGGCCGATGCGGTCGATGTAGGCGGCGAGTTCGGCGGGAGTCATCGCCTCGCATTGTCGGCGGAGTCGGCGCGCGTGACTCCCTGCGGCGACTAACCGGCGCCGGGGCCGAT